>JBEAOQ010000291.1:0-3774 GCA_041164845.1 Pseudomonadota bacterium
GACTTTCGGTTCTATTCCCGCCACCGACACTTTCCTTGCCTATCAAGCAAGGATCAATTCTCGTCCTGCTTATCAAGCGGCAAAAGCCATTGACATGGCGCTGATTGCCGAGGCGCAGAAATGAGCAACAAAGCCATCCTATGCCTGTGGTATGAAGCCGAAGCCGAAGCGGCAGCGCGTTTTTATGCGGCGACATTTCCGGATAGCCATATCGGCGAGGTTCATTATGCCCCTTCTGATTATCCCGACGGCAAACGGGGCGATGCTTTGACTGTGGAGTTTACGGTTCTGGGTTTCCCCTGCATTGGCCTAAATGGCGGGGCGCATTTTCAACATAGCGAAGCATTTTCGTTTCAAATTTCAACCGAAACACAGGCGGAAACCGACCATTATTGGAATGCCATTGTCGGCAATGGTGGAATGGAAAGCCAGTGCGGTTGGTGCAAAGACAAATGGGGCATAAGCTGGCAAATTACCCCGAAAGTCTTAACCGATGCGATGATGGCCGGTGGAGATATTTCCCAGCGGGCATTTAAGGCGATGATGGAGATGAAAAAAATCGACATCGCTGCGATAGAGGCGGCGATTGTCGGCTAGACCATGCTGATCCTCTATGGCCACCCTTTTTCATCCTATACATGGAAGGCGCAGATCGCCATTCATGCCAACGGGTTGGCGTATGATTTTCGGATACTCGACGAAGATCATCCCGAAAATGCCCAATTTGTTCAACAAAATGGTGGGCCACTCGGTAAATTTCCGGTTTTGGTCGATGGTGACGTGGTGATTTTCGAAGCTACGTCAATTATCGAATATCTCAATTTGCACCACAGCGGCGATGAAAAATTGATCCCTGACCATGATGATGCCGCTATCGGGATGCGGATGTTGGACCGGGTGTTTGATAATTATGTGATGCAAATCATGCAAATAGCGGTTGGAGAACATTTGCGCGAGGGTGTCGCACCCGACCAAACACGGCTTAGCGATGCCCGCAGCCAGCTTCGCCAGAGCTATGCTTGGTTAGAGGGATGGCTGGCCTATTATCCGCCCACCGGCATTATTACCCTGATTGAATGTGCCGCCGCGCCGTCGCTGTTTTACGCCGATTGGGTGGAACAGATTTCCGATGAATATCCCAAACTCAAACAATGGCGCACCCATTTGCTTAGCTTACCCGCCGTATCCCGCTGTGTCGAAGCCGCCCGACCCTATCGCGCCAATTTCCCGCTAGGCGCGCCGGATCGCGATTAGGAAAAAATCTCCGCATTGCGCAACAATTGATAGGCTTCCACCACCCGCTGCAAAACCGTTTCAAAACTGCGGTCGCCGCCATTTTTATCGGGATGATATTGGCGAACCATCGCCGCATATTGCTTGCGCAATAATTTTACGTCCGCATCATATGGCAATTTCAGCAGATCAAATGCACGGCGCTCATCCAAGGTCAGAACCCGACCATCGCTGCGCATCTCAGGCTTAAGCCCTCGCGATCTGGCACGTATCGCATCCAAAGGATCGGCAAAATCACCCCAGCGCGGGGCAAAATCCACACCGGCTGTTGGTGAAAAAGCCCGGCTTTCGCGTTCCCAACCGTGAATCGGCGATTGCGCCCGCAAAATTTCATCCGCGCTCATCCCCGCAAAATAATCATAACCCGCATTAAAAGCACGGATATGTTCGAGGCAAAACCAACGGTAATTGCCCGGCCCATCAAATCCGGGTGACAATGCCCCCCTTGTATTTTGGCATGGCGCACGAAATTCGCCCTGCTCGGCACATTCTGGCCAATCGCAGCCACCCGTTGCCCCATTTACGCGGCCATGGAATCGATCATGTTTCACCCCTTCCCGTTGCAAAATTATCGGCTAAAAGGAAAGCCATGACGACACCACTTTCCCAAGAAATTACCGCTCTGCTTACCGCCGCTTTTTCCCCCACCATGCTGGAGGTGATAAATGACAGTTCTCATCATGCGGGCCACAGCGGCGATGATGGCACCGGCGAATCGCATTTTACGGTGCTCATCGAAAGCGCTGCTTTTGTTGGTATTTCGCGGCTTGAACGCCAGCGGCAGGTGATCCGCGCCTTGGGCGATATTCCCGGCCAGCGGGTTCATGCATTGGCGATCAAGGCATCCGTGCCGGCGGGAAAATAAGCGGATTCAAGGTGACGATTTTATTGGCCCGAACAGATTAAACACCATACCATTCCGCCCAAGCGCCATGGGCATGGGCTTGGCCCAGCAACGCCCAGTCACCGCCATCAGGCCAATAGCGCACCCGCAATTCATGGCGAAAAGTTGCGCGGTTGGTCTCCAGCATCATCCACGCCAGCGGTCTATCGGCTGTGGCCTTGGCTCCCGCCGCCGCCATCACCGCCTCAATCCGCGCTCGCGTTGCATTGGGGATATATTGCCAAACAATTGAATGATATAGCACCCGCGTAACGCCATCCGCTTGCGGCCGCAGCAGCATCTGATCCACCCAATCGCCCGCGTCCATTTCGGTTAGCTGGGGCGGTTTGGCGCGGGCCATCGCGCTTATTTGATCCAATCTGGCCAGTCGCGCATGGTTTTCCGGCCAGCAATAGCTTTTCAACCGCAGAGCCGCAGCGGGATCGGCCAAATCAATCACCGCCTGATCGCAACCGGAAATTGCGGTGATGTCAACCGGTGATTGGGGTGGTGGCGGCCCGCGCCATTCGGGTTTTATCACCACCGGCGAAGTTTGCGGCCCGACCATAACCCCGCCCAAATTATAGGCATAGCGGTCGATCATCGTATTCGCGCCCGCACTGGCACCAATTTCATTCAGTTCAAATTTTGGCCCCAACCGGCCCGACAGATACATCAGCGCCGCCATAATCGAGGCTGACCGCCCCGCCTCATTGGTTTGCGGTGGGCCATCCAACCACGGAAGCAGCGCCGCATCATGGTCATGTAAAATGGCGCAAAGCCGAGCATCGACGTCGGCTTGATCGGTAATTTCACCGGCATAAATCGCCGCCAACCGATCATCCGCCCCGGTCAAATGCACATGATGCAATCCGCCAGCGATCCGCAATGGCATGGCATCGGCCAGAACCAGCCCCTGCCAATTGGCAATCCGCCGACCCGTGGCGGTGGCGGTCTGCATCATGGCCAGCAGGCCAAGACAGATGCGCGCCGTGATCGGGGCGCTATTTTGCAGGCAATGTTCCGCCTGCCAGCGGATCGCATCGCTTAACAAAGGGGTTTCCATAATCGCATGTTGTTTATCTGCCATTCCTTGCCCTTTCGCTTGCATTTGCTTATGGCGCGCCAATCATGCCGACACCATTTATTTTTGCCGTGCCCAAGGGGCGTATTCTCGACGAAGCTCTGCCGTTGATGGCGCGGGCTGGGGTGGTGCCCGATGCCGATTTCCATAATAAGGCGTCGCGGGCCTTGTCCTTTGCTTGCGAAGCCAGCGATATGCGGATTATCCGCGTGCGTGCGTTCGATGTGGCGACATTTGTCGCGCATGGCGCGGCGCAGGTCGGGATTGTTGGTTCGGATGTGGTCGAGGAATTTGCCTATCCCGATTTATACGCGCCGGTGGATTTGAACATCGGCCATTGCCGCCTGTCGGTGGCCGAGCCGGTTGGTGGTTCCGATGGCGAAATGGGCGCGGTCAGCCATTTGCGAGTGGCCAGCAAATATCCCAATTTAACCCGCCGCCATTATGAAAACCAAGGGATTCAGGCCGAAGTGGTCAAGCTGAACGGCGCGATGGAACTGGCGCCCGGGCTGGG
>JBEAOQ010000292.1:0-2910 GCA_041164845.1 Pseudomonadota bacterium
CGTCGGAACCCTCCTATCGGCCATTCCCTGATACAAGCAAGCGCCGGTTTATTTCCCCATCCGCATCGCCTTGTCCCGTTCCGACAGCTTCTCCTGCGCCCCCGCCTTTTGCCCGGGATAGCGCCCCGAAATCGGCGTCATCGTCGCCAAATCCCAATCCGCTTCGACAAAACCGGCGTGGGCCTCTGCCAAATGCGGATAACCGCCCACCTGTTTTTCATCATCAATAATTTCCCCACGCCCTTCGGCCACGAAAAACAACACGCGGATGTCATCGGGCGCACGGTCCCACGGACGCGCACCGGCAGTTTGCAACAGGCTGGTTTCCACCTCACCCGATGGCAACACCTTATAACCCACCAAACTGGCCAAGGGTTTAGCCGCAGAAATCAGCCGCGCCCGTGTTTCGCCATAGCGGCCAAATAGCGGCAATTGATTGCCCCAACGGTCCACCGCGCGGTTATCGCGACCAAAATAGGCCAGATCGCCATCGCCGCCCAACATCAAAAATGGCAAGCCAGCATCGGTGCTATTCCCCCCGCGCAGGACATTGCCAACGGCGGTCAATTCGCCGGTCACATAATCATGCCCAGTCCATTCCAAATTCATCAGATTATAATGCACCGCCCGATGGCCAGGATTATAGATCAGATTGTTTATCATCAAAGCCTGCACCCCGCCCTTCAACAGCGGCGAACGCTCAACATTATGGGCGAAAATATTGCGATAAAACACAATCCCCGTGGCATTGTCATGGATCAAACTGCCCTTGGAATGTTCGCCTTTGGGATGGCTGCCATTGGCAATCCCCTCCGCCGCCAGATTGTCACGGAACAGCACATCATGGGTGGTATTGGCCCGCCATTCGGCCAGATTTTTGCCATTAAAACGCGGCCCAGATGCCGACATATTTTCATCCAGCGCCCACATAAAACTGCAATGTTCAATAATCACATGATGCGCTGCCACAGTGGAAAAGGCATCGGCCTCCCAGCCCGAAAAATGCGCCTGTCCATCCACCCCGGTCATCACGCGGATATGGCTCATAATTACGTCATGGCCTTTCAGATCAATCCCGCCGCGCAAAATCGTAATCCCCGGCGATGGCGCGGTCTGGCCAGCAATCGTCAGATAAGGTTCGCTGATGGTCAAGACATCGCGGCCCAAATCAATCGCCCCGCCCACTTCGAACACAATGATTCGCGGCCCCTTGGCATCAATCGCCGCTTTCAGTGATCCCGGCCCATCCTTGGCCAATGTCGTCACGCGCAAAATCCGCCCGCCCGCGCCGCCTTTCGTTGGCGCAATACCCTGCGTATCTGCCGCCAATGCCCCCGTTTCTGCCCAAATCAAAGCCCACACCACTATCGCTATGCGGATCATTTTCAGCATGATTCACTCTCCCAGTTTGCACCATCTTGACAGAGGCTGCGAGATTGGGCAATAAAAATGACACCGGTTACCATGCCGGACAATTAAACGGTCAAAAGGCCGTTGGTATCGGTCTGATGCCAAAGGGAGTAGCGGTGCTAAAGGAGGGGTGCATGAACCTGCATCCGCCATTGACACCGGTAACATTTACCAGTCGCCATTGGGCGTTGAGGGGAGTTTTTATGCGCAAAGATTTTTCACGGCTATCGCTGATCCGGGTCGCTCTTATCGCGGGCAGCGCGCTTGTCGCCCCTGCGGCGGGTCTGGCACAAAGTGCTCCGGCCAGCAAACCCGCCGCCGCGCCTGCCGCTGACACCAATGGCAGCGAAATCATCGTTACCGGCTTTCGCAAAAGCCTTGAAGCTGCGCTCATTTTGAAAAAGCAATCGGTGGCAGCGGTTGACGCGATTGTCGCCGAAGACATTGCCAAATTCCCCGATCAGAACTTGGCCGAATCGCTGCAACGTATCCCCGGCATCTCGATCTCGCGTGATGCCGGCGAAGGCCGCGCGATCACGGTGCGCGGTCTGTCCTCGCAATTTACCCGGGTGCGGGTCAATGGCATGGAAACCATCGCCACTTCCACCGATGGCGCATCGGCCAACCGCGACCGCGCCTTTGACTTCAACGTCTTTGCCTCGGAACTGTTCAGCAGCCTCGTGGTTCACAAAACCGCCGAAGCATCCTTGGACGAAGGTTCGCTGGGCGCGGTGGTTGATCTCAACACCGGCAATCCACTGGCCGGCAAAAAAGGGCTGCATGGCGTCGCCTCGGTCATCGGCTCGTATAATGATCTCTCGAAAAAGACCGGCCCGCGTTTGGCCGGATTGCTCAGCTGGAAAAATGACGCGGGCACTTTTGGCATGTCGGTATCCGCCGCCTATTCCAAAACCAATACGCTGGAATTGGGCAATAACTCGGTGCGCTGGGCACAGGCACGCTTCGATTCGGTCAATGGCACCCCTTGTTTTTACAACACCACCGGCAGTATCGCCGCCAACACTTTGGTTTATACCACCGCCCGCACCAACTCTGGCGGCACCTATCGCCCCAGCGCCGCTTGCGATCAGGCGACTTTGGCCTTTCACCCCCGCATTCCGCGCTATGGCGAAATCGCCCATCGCCGCGAACGTCTGGGGCTGACCGGCTCGCTGCAATTCGAACCCAGCAGCAAAACCAAAATCTCGATCGACGGGCTCTATTCCAAATTCAAAGAAGCCCGCGAAGAAAAATGGGGCGAAGTTCTGCTGCGCTCAAACGAACGTCCTATCGACGTGGTTAATCCGGTCTATGACGCCAACAACAATATGATCTCGGCGACATTGAACGATGTCTATGTCCGCACTGAACATTACCTGCGCAAAAGCACAACCAAATTTTACCAGCTTGGCGCGACATGGGATCAAGAGGTGTCGGACAAATTCCGCTTCACACTGGCCGGTGGATTTTCGAAATCCAACGCCGATATTCCAGTTGAAA
>JBEAOQ010000293.1:0-2689 GCA_041164845.1 Pseudomonadota bacterium
TGATGAACTGGATTGGGTGCGCAATGACAATGACAGCGGGGCCAGATTGGCCTGTAACCATTTGCAACAGGCTGGTTATAAACGGATCATTTGCATAGGATCAGCAACTTCCCCCCAGCGCCAATTCAAAGAACGCTATGATGGTTATGCCCAATATATGCGCGATGTGGGGCAAAAGCCGGTTTTGATTGCCGTTGAAAAAGGCCTGCCCCGCGCCGAACAGGGCCGCCGCGCTATTGAGCAACTCATTGCAACTGGGCAAGAGTTTGACGGTATTTTTGCAGTGTGTGATGAAATAGCATTGGGGGCAATGACCGCTTTGCGCGAATATGGGTTTGATGTGCCGTCGCAGATTGGGGTTGTCGGATTTGATGGCATCCGTGCGGGCGCGCATGTCACCCCCAGCCTGACCACGATAGAGCCTGATTTTCAAGCGGCGGGGGAAATGTTGGTCGGGCGGATTTTGGCGGTTGTTATGGGGAAACCGCATGAGAAATCGCGCGTGCCGGTGCGATTGCTGGCACGGGGTTCGACGTTTAGGGGGTAATGATTTTAAGTTGAACCAGTTTTGTCAATATAAGCGTAGGATACAAAGCAGCAGTGACTTTGACCCGTGCGGGGGCCAATGCGGGTGATGGATTGCTTCGTCGCTGCGCTTCTCGCAAAGACGATGTGGTTCAACTTAAAGTCATCACGCTATAGGGATGAATTTGCCTCATTAAACGACATCTTCGTGTCTTCATGTATACCCTTTTCCTGCTTGTCCCGCGCCTCTCTGCGTGAGGTTGCATTTTTACAGCGTCCTGATAATCGCCGAAAAATCCAGACCGCCATTACCCGCAGCGGCAAACGCCTCATACAGTTCTTTCGCCCGCGTTCCCATCGGCACGTCGCTGCCAGCGGTCTGTGCCGCCTCGACCGCCAAACCCAAATCTTTGAGCATCAAGGCACTGGCAAAGCCGCCTTGATAATCCTTATCCGCCGGACTTTGTGGCCCAACACCCGGCACCGGGCAATAAGAGGTCATCGACCAGCACTGGCCCGATGACACCGAGGAAATGTCATAGAAAGTCTGCGGGTCTAATCCCAATTTCTGGGCCATGGCAAAGGCTTCGCAAGTGCCGATCATTTGGATACCCAGCAGCATATTGTTGCAAATTTTGGCAGCCTGACCTGCGCCAATGCCCCCGGCATGGATCACCGCTTTGCCCATAGCCGATAAAATCGGTTGGGCACGGGCGAAGGCATCATCCGATCCGCCAACCATAAAGGTCAGCGAGCCGCCTGCCGCCGCCGCGATTCCGCCAGAAACAGGGGCATCGACCATGGCATATCCCGCCGCCGCCGCTGCTTCGGCCACTTTGCGCGCCGTGGCGACGTCGATGGTCGAGCAATCGAGCAACAGCGCCGATGTGGGCGCATGGCCAATCACGTCATTGCCATAAACCCCATCGACAATCTTGCCATTGGGCAGCATCGACACCACCGCATCGACACCGGCAACCGCATCGCGCACCGCCGTAAACACCGCGCAGCCGCTGGCTTTGGCGCGGTCAAGCGCGTCGGGCGAGAGGTCAAATGCGGACACCTCATGCCCCGCTTTGACCAAGTTCGCGGCCATGCCACCGCCCATATTTCCCAGACCGATAAAGGCTATTTTCATGGCTTAACGTCCTTTCCAAACACCGGCGCGCTTGGCGACAAAGGCGGCCATGCCCTCGGCCTTATCCTCGGTGGCGGTTAAAATTTGAAAAGTGCGCCGTTCATGCAGCAAGCCCTGATCCAATGTCGTTTCAAAAGCAGCATTGACCAGTTCTTTGTTGGCCATTGCGGCCAGCGGCGGCATGGCGGCAATGTCTGCGGCGGCATTCAGCGCCACATCTATCAGATCGGCCAAGGGCACCACCCGCGACACCAGCCCGCTGCGCTCGGCCTCTGCGGCATCCATCATCCGTCCAGTCAGGCACATGTCCATCGCCTTGGCCTTGCCCACGGCGCGGGTCAGGCGCTGCGACCCGCCCATGCCGGGAACCACGCCCAACTTGATTTCCGGTTGGCCAAATTTGGCATTTTCCGAGGCAATAATAAAATCCGCCATCATCGCCAATTCGCAGCCACCACCCAAGGCAAAACCGTTAACCGCCGCAATCCATGGTTTGCGCGTGGCTTTGACCAGATGGCTGGTCCATTTGGCAAAGAAATCCTGCGCGAAGAAATCCGCAGTGGGTTTGTCGGCCATTTCCTTGATGTCAGCCCCAGCGGCAAAAGCTTTTTCGCCGGAGCCGGTGATCACCGCGCATTTCTGGCTGGGGTCGGCTTCGAACACGGCAAAGGCGGCGATGAGATCATCCAACACCTGACTGTTCAACGCATTGAGAGCCTGTGGGCGATTGAGCGTAACCAGCGTCACCGCATCGCGCTGTTCAACCAAAATTGTCTCATAATTCATAGGGTTTTCCATTCATCCTGCGGAAGGAGGGGGGCAAAAATAGCCGCGATCAAGTCATCGGTGACCGCATCGGCGCTGGCTGGGTTCCATCGCGGGGCGTGGTCTTTGTCGATGATAACCGCCCGCACCCCCTCGGCAAAATCGGGGCGGGTCAGAACGCGGCTGGCGATACGATATTCCATCGCCATATTATCGGCAAAATCGGTGAGCCTTGCGCTTTCGGCCAATTGACGCAGGGCG
>JBEAOQ010000294.1:0-3155 GCA_041164845.1 Pseudomonadota bacterium
ATGGATGCGCTGCTGTGGGATGGCAATGCAACCCAAGCTGCAAGGATGGGTGAGCGTATTTCCGCCGCCGCCCGCCCCGCCGCAATGGCCCGCCTCGCCCTGTTACAAAATGGCGATGCCACCCCCATAACCGCCGAAAATCCGCTGATGGCCGATGCTGGCCTTGCCTATCTGGCGGCGCGTAAATTGTATCGCGGGAGCAATATCAGCCTTGCCGCAAAGATCTTGGCCAACCGCCCGCAATTATCCGCCCCCCCGCTGGAACCGCGCAAATGGGTGGGACTGCTGCTGGCCGTTGCCCGCGATGCCGGGCCAAGCGATGCTGTGGCGGTGGCCGAACGCATCGACGATGGTTTTGCCCCCCGCGCCGATATTTCGCAAACCAGCTTTGCCCTACGCGATGATTACACGTCGTTAATGTGGCTGGGTGGCACGGCGGCCTTGTGGAATTTGCGCGATCCCGCCCGCGCTGCACCGCTGTTTTACCGCTATGGCATGGCCGGACGCACCCCGCAAACCCGCGCCAAGGGCTTTTATTGGGCGGGCCGTGCGCTTGCCCAATCGGGCCAAAGCGCCCCCGCTGTCACCTATTTCGAAAGCGCCGCCGCCTATCCCGATCAATTCTATGGGATGCTGGCGCTGGAACGATTGGGCCGCCCATTGCCCAGCTTTGCCGATCCGGCCCATGCCATGCCCTCCGCCGAAGACCGCCGCGCCTTTCTTGCCCGCCCCCTGTCGCAAGCGGTGCGCGAATTGGCCAAAAATGGCGATTGGCCGACCACCATCCGCTTCTTCCGCGAAATCAGCGCAGATGCCAAAGGTGAAATTGACAAGGTTCTGGTCGCAGAATTGGCGCGCAATCTGGGCCGCCGCGATCTGGGTGTGGTGCTGGGCACCGCCGCGCAAAATGACGGGGTCAGCAATTTCCGCGAGGTGGCTTTCCCACTGATCCCCACCCCACCGGGCGCAGATTGGACGATCATCCACGCCATCACCCGCCAAGAAAGCCAATTTTCACAAAACGCCGTCAGCCATTCGGGCGCACGCGGGCTGATGCAAGTGATGCCCGCCGTCGGGGCTGAACGCGCCCGCAAATTGGGCCTCGCCCCCAATACCGCCGCGCTGACCAGCGATGCTGGGTTTAATATGCAACTGGGCGATGCGCTGTATGGCCATCTGATGGACCTGTATGGTGGCAGCTATCCGCTGGCCATCGCCGCCTATAATGCCGGTCAGGGCAATGTGGGTAAATGGCTGCGCAATATGGGCGATCCGCGCAGCAGCGGGCAAGATTGGGTGGAATGGATCGAACGCCTGCCATTCACCGAAACACGCGGCTATGTCACCCATGTGATTGAAAATGCCGTGGTGTTCGAAGCGATGCACCCCGAATATGCCAGCTACAAAGGCTCCAATCCCGCCAGCCATTTCCTTGGCAAGAAACAGCCGGGATAATCTGTAATGGGCAATGACCCCCCTATCACCCCCGCCGGAATGGCCGCTTTACGCGCCCGCTATGACCACCTTCTGTCCACCGAACGCCCCGCAATCGTCGAAGTGGTTAGCTGGGCGGCGGGCAATGGCGATCGCAGCGAGAATGGCGATTATATCTATGGCCGCAAACGGATGCGCGAGATAGACCGCGAATTGGCGCATCTGGCCCGAAGGATGAAAGCCCTGCGGGTGGTCAACCCCGCCGACCAACCCGACAAAAGCCGCGCCTTTTTCGGGGCCAGCGTGACCATCGCCGATGAGGAGGATAATCAACGCACCCTGACCCTGGTCGGCGATGATGAACAAGACGCCAGCCTTGGCCGCATCGGCTGGAGCGCCCCCATCGCCCGCGCTTTACGCGGCAGTGCGGTGGGCGATCTGCGCCGCGTCACCTTGCCCAGCGGCAGCAAACAATGGGAAGTATGCGCGATTTCCTATCCTAGACCATTCCCCGATCAGGTTGAATCGTTTTTCGATACAGACTGATCGGGAAAGAATGGTCTATACATATATTTAGACCCTTTCTAATCCGATCAGAAAGTGCAAATCTGATCGGGAAAGGGTCTAGCGAAAACTGATACTCGTCATTGCGAGCAGCGCAGCGACGAAGCAATCCATCACCCCAAGGTAAAATATGCAACTCCGCACCGCCCTCATCCTCATCCCCCTCCTAACCGCCGTCCCCGCCCATGCGCGGGACAGTTTGGGCCTGTTTGAAACATGGGCCGCTTTCCGCGATCCAGCCGTGCCGCGTTGTTATGCCATTTCCCGCGCCGAAAAATCACCCGCCACCTATGCCGACATCGGCACATGGCCCAAACGCGCCATTCGCGGCCAATTCCACATCCGCCTGTCGCGTGGATTGGCGCAAAACGCAGCTATCACCCTGACCATCGGCGACCAACATTTTGCCCTGTCCGGATCAGGAAACAACGCCTGGGCCACCGACAAACGCATGGACGCCGCGATCACCGCCGCCTTGCGATCCGCATTCGATATGCGGGTGTCGGCCCGTGATGCATCCGGCAAGAGCATCAGCGAAAATTGGAAACTGGCGGGTGCGGCATCGGCGATGGATGCGGCAATGGTGGGGTGTGCGGGGGTTGGGTGATTTATAACCTATAAATTTGACCTCATATTGCTCATAAATTCGGTTGAATTTTACTCATAATGATGTATATGGGAATACATCCAGTCCCCGGTTTGCCGTCTTGAGGCGCTCGAAAGAGCAGGCGATCAGCTCAAGGCCGCTCCCGGGGACAAATTTTTTGGAACTGCTGATGGCAACCGCGATATTGGTCGATGGTGCATTTTTCTTGCGCCGGTTTAAACACAGTTTCCCTAATTTGGATCGAGATAACCCAAAGAGCGTTGTTGATGGTCTGAGATGGTTGACCAACTGGCATATGGTTCAAAGGATTGGCCCAGCCAATGTTATGGATCGGCTTGCTAGAGATGAGATTGTGGCCGAATCCCGTGATTTATATCGCATCTTTTTCTACGATTGTCGCCCCTTAACAAAGCGGATGCACACACCCTTAGGGAAAAAATCGATAGATTATAGCAAAACATCTGAAGCGGTTTTTCGAAATAATCTCCATAATGAACTTCTTACGCTCCGAAAAATGGCGCTTCGACTCGGTCGTCTCAATGACACGTCT
>JBEAOQ010000295.1:0-6468 GCA_041164845.1 Pseudomonadota bacterium
CTGCCCGATCTGACCCACGGTTATTTCGACGGGGCGGATATGGCTGATATGATCCTATCGCCCGCGCTGCATCCCGAAACAATCGCCAAATTCCCACCGACCCTGCTGATAACCGGCACCCGCGCCATGGACATGTCGCCCGCCATCGTCACCAATTCGGCGCTGCTTAAAGCCGGTGTCAAATCCACATTGGTAGTCGGCGAAGCCATGGGCCACTGCTATATTTATCAAAGCAACCTGCCCGAAGCCCGCGATGCCTATGATGTCATCGTGCGGTTTTTCAGGGAGAATCTGCAATAATCGCGGTTGGATGACTACCCCGCCTCCTCGCGCAACTCCCCCATGCCGGTCAACCGCAAAACCCCAGTCCCCGGCAATTCCACGCGCAATTCCAACGTCCCCCCTGCCGCCTCGACAAAGCGGCGCAGGGTGGACAGATACAAATCCGTCTGCCGCTCAATTTTTAACACCGATGGCTGTTTGACCCCCAGTGATTGGGCAATCTGCTCTTGCGAGCGTTGCGCCAGCTTGCGCAGGGCTTTCAAACCTTCAACCTCGTCCAGAAGTTTGGCAGACATTTCAGCGATGCGCGTCTGGCGTTCAGGCGACATGCTGGCGATCACTTCATCAAGGCTTCGCCCAAGCGCACCAGTATTAGGCACAACTCCAATAGATATTGCTTTGGTCGCCATTTTATGAACCTTTCAACAAATCGAGATGCTCGGAAAAACGTGCATCCGCCTTGGCGATTAACCCAGAATAGAATCTTCCCTGCGCAATGCCCGCCTTATTGCCAGCAACAAGAATGATGCCCCTTCGCTCCGGATCAAAAGCAAAGGCAACCCGCCAAACACCGCCATCAGCTTTGAATCGCAATTCCTTCATATTGGCATGTTTTGAGCCAGCCAAAGTATCGGCATGTGGCCTGCCCAGCATCGGCCCCTGCACCTTTAACACATTGGCCGCAGCAACCAGACTATCCTGAACATCAAACGGCAGTTCGGCAAACTCAGCCTCAAATGCGCGGTGAAAACCAACCATCCAAACCATCCCGATCTTATACCCCACAGCCTATATTATGTCAATAGCCTTCAGCCTATATCACCATCCCCCCTTGCATTCCCCGCAAAACCCGCTATGCGCCCACCCTTCCCCATCACACGGGAGCTAAGAAAGCCGGAGAGGCCCCGCAATCCTGCGGATCAGTCAGCGATCGGTTCGGGCCTAAACCGCCCCCTAAATGTAAAGGGCATCACATGCCGCTCTATGAGCATGTCTTCCTGGCGCGCCAGGATCTCAGCCAAGCGCAAGTTGACGCGCTGGCTGCCAACGCCACCGAAATTGTCGAAACCAACGCTGGCAAAGTCACCAAGACCGAAACTTGGGGCCTCAAAGGCTTGGCATACAAAATCAAGCGCAACCGCAAGGCGCATTATGTCATGCTCAACATCGACGCCCCCGCTGGCGTGGTTGCTGAATTGGAACGCCAAACTTCGATCAACGAAGATGTCATCCGCTACCTCACGGTGCGCGTTGATGAACATGAAACCGGCCCCAGCGCGATGATGCGCAAACAAGATCGTGAACGCGCCCCGCGCCGCCGCGACCGTGAGGAGATGTAATTATGGCCCGTGCATTTTTCCGTCGCCGCAAAACCTGCCCCTTTTCGGGCAAAGCTGCACCCAAGATTGATTATAAAGACGTGCGTTTGCTCCAAGGCTTTATGTCTGAACGCGGCAAAATCGTCCCCAGCCGGATCACCGCCGTTTCCGCCAAGAAACAGCGCGAATTGGGCCAAGCGATCAAACGCGCCCGTCAATTGGGCTTGCTGCCCTACCTCGTGAAATAAGAAGGACTTAAATCATGGATATTATCCTTCTCGAACGGATCGAAAAACTCGGCAATATCGGCGATATTGTGGCGGTTAAGGATGGTTATGCTCGCAATTTCCTGCTTCCCAGCAAGAAAGCGCTGCGCAGCAACGAAGCCAACCGCAAAGTGTTTGAAGCCAAGCGTGAGCTGATCCTCAAAGACAACGATGCCCGCCGCACCGTCGCCCAAGCCGATGCCCAAGATGTCGATGGCAAAATGGCAATCCTGATCCGCGCCGCGTCCAATTCGGGCCAGCTTTATGGTTCGGTTTCGGTGCGCGATATTGTCGAAGCCTTGAATGCCAATGGCACCAAGCTCAACAAAGCCATGGTCGTTCTCGAACGCCCGATCAAAACCATCGGTGTCTTCGACGTGCGCGTGTCCTTGCACCCCGAAGTGGCGGTGATGGTCAAGGTCAATGTGGCGCGTTCGCCCGACGAAGCCGAACTGCAATCGCAGGGCGTTGACGTTATGGCGGCAATGTTCGAAAGCGATGCCTCGGGTTTCACCGAAGCCTATGACCCCAACGCCGAACCCGGCGAAATCCCCGAAGACCTTCTCGAAGCAGCAGCTGCCGCCTCGACGGAAGGTTAAACCAAACCTCCTCTCCCCCCTGAAGGGGAGCCTAAAAAGCCCCTCCCCTTTAGGGGAGGGGTTGGGGTGGGGCCTGTCAGATAATCGCAATCTGAATCGCACACCCCCCTTTGCCTTTACCCGCATCCCGCGTTACACTGGCGCGATGACCAATCCCAAAACCATCATTTCCGACCTCACCCGCATCTACACCGACGCGGTGGAAACCCTGCGCGCCGATGTCGCCGCCTTTGCCGCCCATGGCACAATTCCGCCTGAATCGCGCCGTGCCGACCGCAGCTGGTGCTATCCCGAATTGCGGCTGCATTATGCCGGCCGCGAAAACCACCCCGATGCCTCTCGCTCGTTTGGCCGCCTGACCCGCAGCGGCACTTTCGCCACCACCGTCACCAAACCGGCGCTTTTCGCTGATTACCTCACCGAACAGCTGGCCCTGCTGGCGGGCGATTATGACATCACCGTCGAAGTCACCCGCAGCGCACAGGAAATCCCATTCCCCTATGTGATTGATGCCGCTGGCGTCGGCGACACCCGCCCCTATGAACTCGCCCGCCATTTCCCGTCTACCGAATTGGCGCTAATCGGCGATGAATTGGCCGATGGCATCCACAATGCCGCCCCCGATGATGCCATCCCGCTGGCGCTGTTCGACGGTTTGCGCACCGATTTCAGCCTCGCCCGTCTGGCCCATTACACTGGCACCAATCCCGAACATGTCCAACGCTTTATCCTGTTCACCAATTACCACCGCTATGTCGATGAATTTGTCGATTGGGCGGGCGAACAATTGGGCCAAAACGGCTATACCGCCCTGTCTGGTGCTGGCGGCCTTTATCTGGATACACCCACCAAAAACGCCCGCGCCCTGATGTCCGATACTGCGTGGCGGCGACACCAAATGCCCGCTTATCATCTGATCGGCCCTGATCGCGCTGGCATAACTTTGGTCAATATCGGCGTCGGCCCGTCCAATGCCAAAACCATCTGCGACCATCTGGCGGTGCTCCGACCCGAAGCATGGCTGATGATCGGCCATTGCGGCGGTCTGCGTGATACCCAGCGGATTGGCGATTATGTGCTGGCCCACGCCTATTTGCGGGACGATCATGTGCTTGATCCGGTGCTGCCCCCCGAAATCCCGATTCCCGCCATCGCCGAAGTGCAACAGGCATTGGCCAAAGCCGCCGAAATGGTCAGCGGTACCACCGGCGCTAACCTGAAAAAACGGATGCGCACCGGCACCGTGGTGACGACCGATGACCGCAATTGGGAATTGCGCTACACCCACCACGCCCGCCGCCTGTCGCTGTCCCGCGCCGTGGCGATTGATATGGAAAGCGCCACTATTTCGGCCCAAGGCTACCGTTTCCGCGTGCCCTATGGCACCCTGCTTTGCGTGTCAGACAAACCGCTGCACGGCGAAATCAAACTGCCCGGCCAAGCCAACCGTTTTTACGAAGAAGCCATCGCCGCCCATTTGCTGATCGGCACCACCGCTTGCGAATTGCTGCGCGCCGAGGGCGGCAAACTCCACAGCCGCAAACTCCGCGCCTTTAATGAACCGCCGTTTAGGTAAAATGTGCTAGAGCGGGCAGCGTTAAATCTGAATCAGACGGCCCGCTCTAAGTTTTTGTTGTCGCATCGTTTTAAGCTGAAAACCGGTTCCCACTTTTCAGCACGATGCTCTAAAGTTCCTCCCCATTTTGTGCAGCCAAATGGGGAGGTGGCAGCCTGAAAGGCTGACGAAGGGGTAGCTCGATAAGCCACAGAAGACGAAAAGAAAAATAAGCTATTTGGTTAAATGGGGACTGTCGCCATTTATTGCAAAAACGCCGCGATCCCCTTGCCCAATTCGGCCTGCGTCACGCTGCTCATATGCGTCCCCGGCACCTCGACATAGCGCGCATCGGGCAAAGCCTTGGCCAGTTGCTCCGCCGAACCATTGTCCTGATCCTGCGCCCCGCAAACCACCAATGTCGGCATATCCACAAGCGCCAGATCATTCACCCCCGTATCCTCGACCGCCCCCAGCAACAACCGCGCCGCGACTCGATCAACGCCGGTGCTCTTGAGAAAATTCTGGGCAAAATAGGCCGGATCGTCGCGGGGTATGGTACCAAAGCGGTCAATCACATCGACAAAAAACGCCGCCCGCGCCGCCCATCCGCTCAATCCTTGCAACCCCATCCCACCGAGCACCAGCCGACGCGGGGTCAAACCAGCCAAAACTCCGCGCACTGCCGTCCGCGCCCCCAACGAAAACCCCACCAAATCATAATCATCCAACCCCAGTGCCGAAACCACCGCCGCCAAATCCTGCACCAACACATCCGCCGGATAGGCGTCCACTTCATGCGGCGCATCGCTCAACCCATGGCTGCGCAAATCGGGCATAATCACTTCAAACCCCGCTGCGACCAACCGCGCCGCATGGCCATATTTGATCCAATTGACCTGGGCATTGGAGAATAACCCATGCAGCAACAGCACGGGACGGCCTGACCCCATCAGATGCACCGCCAACCGCGCCCCGCCAAAACCCGCCACATATTCCGTCCGCATCGCATCATTCATCGACATTTACCAGTCCCATCAAAAACTTCCCATTCTGGCACAGCCCCATATCGCCGATTGCACAAAATCCCCATGTGAGAGATTGCATCGTCAGGGTCCATTCGTTTTGCATGAGCAATGCCAACACATGAGCGTAATCGCAGTCTATAGCCCCAAGGGCGGCGTCGGCAAGACCACCATCGCGGTTGATCTGGCATGGCGCTGTGCTGTCCAAGGGGGCAGCCGCACCCTGCTCTGGGATTTGGATGTTCAGGGCGGCGCGGCTTTCCTGCTGGGCATGGACGAAGATTACCGCCAACGCGCTGCCTCGGTTTTCCAACGCGAAGGCCGCCCGCGTGATCTGATCCAGCCCACCCCCTATGAACGGCTGTCGTTGCTCAATGCCGATGAAAGCCTGCGTTCGCTGCCGGTTCAGCTGGCCCGCATCGGTCACGCCAAACGCCTTGCCAATCTCACCTATATGCTCAAAGGCGAATATGATCGGATTATCCTTGATTGCCCGCCGATGCAAAATGAGGTCAGCGATCAGATCATCGCCGCCGCCGATGTCATCATCGTCCCGCTGCCGCCGTCACCGCTTTCCGCCCGTGCGCTCGATCTCTTGCGCAAGGATCTGACGCGCAATCATCCCAAACACCCACCGATTCTGCCGGTGCTGTCGATGTATGATTCGCGCCGCACCGCGCACCGCATGGCCCGCGAAGGCCGGATGGCCTCGTTTCCGGTCATCCCCAACAGCAGCGCGATCGAACAAGTGGCCTTTCGCCGCGAACCGCTCGGTGAATTCGCCAAACACAGCGAAGCCGCCCAAGCCCTAGACCGCCTGTGGCGCGCTATTGAACATAAGATGGCAGATTTGGGGGCAGCCTGACTCCCCATCGCCCCTTTTGACAGGTCTATCGCATGTGGCCGATAGAAAGGAAGAAGGGGTTCACACAGAGACGCGGAGGAAAATTAGAGGCGCGGAGGCGCGGAAGATATGTTCCAGCAGCGGGTATTGGCGATTGCTGGTGATGGATTGCTTCGCTTCGCTCGCAATGACGATGTGGTTAAATTTGTTAAATTCATAGGAATGAATTTGCGCCATTACGCGGCATCTTCGTGTCTTCGTGTGAAATATTTCCCTTTTTATCCGCTTCTCCGCGCCTCCGCGTGAGATATTGCTTAGCGCCTTCGCGGCTTCGCGTGAGATACGTTCTTAAGCCGCTTACACTTAGCTCACACCTTCTGTGCTCCACATCTCTTCAAATCCGAGCCTTGGGTATCCCCACCCCCATCATCCCTTTTTCAGATGCCGCCGCCCCAGCAATTCGGCGATTTGCACCGCGTTCAACGCCGCGCCTTTAAGCAATTGATCGCCCGAAACCCAAAAAGAGAGCCCGTTTTCAAAGGCGCAATCCAAACGGATTCGCCCTACCTGGCAATTGT
>JBEAOQ010000296.1:0-5390 GCA_041164845.1 Pseudomonadota bacterium
GGGGAGAACCAAACAGTGCCTCGGCGGTGACCGGGCCTTCGATGGGCACCGCGATGCGCGGCAGGAGACTGTCAACCAGCTCTTGCTGATATCTGCGCAAGGGCTTGCCCTTGGCGCGGCCATAGAGGCGGTTGATGGTGGTGGGATCACCCAATTTGTTGGCGCTCATATGCCGCCCTGTAAGCGGTGGAATGGGCGATGCCAAGGGTGGTTTTGAGGAAGGGTGTTTCCGTGATAGGCTAAGGTGCGACTCAACTATGGGCGCTTGGTTAGAGGAGGCATCTATGCGTGTTGCAGGATTAAATCTGGTGGCGGTTTTGGGCGCTGCGGTGGCGATTTATATGCTGGGCTTTGTGATTTATGGGCTGCTGGTAACACCGGACAGCTGGATGGCGATGGCGGGAATATCCAAGGAAGCGGCCGATGCGGTGGGGATGACGCGGATGCCATTTAGCCCGCTGATGCCGCTGGCGACGGCGATTGGCATGGCCGTGTTGTTTCAATGGGCCAATGTGTCTGGTGCGGGAAATGGGGCGAAATGGGGGCTGTTGGTGGCGATGTTATCAGCACTGCCGGCGCTGTGGTATGGCTGGGTTTATGGGGTTGCTCCGGTTTCGGGCACATTGCTGGATAGCGGGCATTTGCTGGCGGGACATGCGCTGGCCGGAGCGATTTTGGCGCGTTGGCGCTAACACTACCTTGGCAGATTTTTAGGGTCTGAACCCATATTTAACAGCGTCGAGGTTTGAGGCAGAATGGCTCAGTTCAAGAAGGCTCATACGTCCATTATGATGGCGCAATCAAACCCCACATTTTCGCAATTGATTCGGGTGTTTACCCGTATTGGTTTTCTGTCGTTTGGTGGGCCGGCGGGGCAGATTGCTTTGATGCAGCATGAGATTGTTGATGAGCGGCAATGGGTCGAACAGGGGGCTTTTTTGCGGGCGTTGAACCTGTGCCACCTGTTGCCGGGGCCGGAGGCGCAGCAGCTTGCCACTTGGATAGGGTGGCGTTTGCATGGCATTAAGGGCGGGCTAGCGGCGGGTTTGCTGTTTGTGATACCGGGCGCGGCGGTGATGCTGGGGCTGTCGCTGCTTTATGTGATGGCCGCCGGATTGGGCTGGTTTGCCGCGCTTTTCCTTGGGATTAAGGCGGCGGTGTTGGGGATTGTGGTGCAGGCGTTGATCCGCGTGGGAAAACGGGCTTTGGGCACGCAATTCAAATTTGCCATGGCTTTTGCCGCATTTTTGGCGCTGTTTTGGTTCCATGCACCCTTTCCGCTGGTGATCTTGCTGGCGGCAGTGGCGGGGGCAGTGGCGGGGAAATACCGCCCTGAATGGTTGGGCAAAGCGCATCATCCGCCTGTGGGCGAACATCAACCCAGTGCGGGCAAATTGGCGGGGCAGACTTTGCTGACCGTGCTGATCTGGGCGGCGATTTGGGCTTTGCCGATGGTGGTGGTCGCCGCGACATTGGGCCGCGAATCTGTGCTGTGGGATATTGGCGCGTTCTTTTCCAAGCTGGCAGTGGTGACTTTTGGCGGGGCATACGCGGTGTTGGCCTATATGGCGCAGCAATCGGTGACGCATTTTCATTGGCTGTCGGCGGGGGAAATGGCCGATGGATTGGGGCTGGCCGAATCGACGCCCGGGCCATTGATTATGGTCACGCAATTTACCGGATTTTTGGCGGCCTATCGCCAGCCGGGGATATTATCCCCGTGGTTGAGCGGATTATTGGGCGCGGGGTTAACGACATGGGTGACATTCGCCCCCTGTTTCCTATGGATTTTCGCCTGTGCGCCGTGGATGGAGCGGCTCGAACGATCGAAAGTGATGCAAGCGGCTTTGGCGGCGATAACGGCGGCGGTGGTTGGGGTAATTGCCAATTTGGCGCTGTGGTTTGCGCTGCATGTGCTGTTTGTGCGGGCGGAGTCGGGGGTGTTTGGATTGCCGGAATGGGCCAGTTTGGATTGGCGAGCGGCGTTGATTGCCAGTGTGGCGGCGCTGATGCTGTTTCGGTTTAAGCGCGGGGTGCCGATGGTGTTGGCGGTTGCGGCGGGTTTGGGGCTGATTTTGGCTTGGGTTTGAGTGGCGGGGGGAGGGACTTCCTAATCACTCGCCCCCTCCGACCCCCTACGGGGGCCACCTCCCCCAGCGGGGGAGGATCACAGGTTTTAATCTTGGACAGTCACGCAGCGTTTTTTGGCGGTGATGGTGCGGTCAATTGCGCGGCCAGCCAGCGCGCCGCCAGCTGCACCCAACAAGGGGCCAGCCACGCCGCCGCCGATGACTTTGCCGCCGACAACAGCGCCAACCACGCCGCCCGCGACCAATCCGGTGGTGCCCGATGATTTGCGGCAGACTTTTTTATGTTTGGCAGGGGCAGCGGGGGCATTTTCAGCCGATGCGGGGAGCGACATCGGCAGAACCATTGCGGCGGCGGCCAATGAGATGATGATACGGGCTTTCATAAATCCTCCTGTTGGAACCAGTTTGGTGATGCAATCATCAGATACCGCTATGCAATGTGAATCCTTGCTGAACCAGCCAAATGCGGATGGCGGATGCCAAGCCCGGCGGGGTGGGCGATATGATGCGTTCGGCGTCGATACGGGCAACCAGCGCGTTAATCGGCAGTGATTGGGCGTGGGCCGCCTGTTTGAGCATATCCCAAAACAGCGGCTCCAGACTGATCGAGGTTTTGTGACCGGCGATTTCGACCGAGCGTTTGACGGGGGGGTGGTAGGGTGAGGTCATTTTTATTTTCACCCCTCCGTCAGCCGTTCCGGCTGCCACCTCCCCATTTGCACTGCGTGAAAATGGGGAGGAACTTTGTTGGTATTGGCCCAATTTGGCTTCGCAAAATGGCGAGGAACTTTGTTGGTATTGGCCCAATTTGACTGCGCAAAACGGAGAGGATTTTTCTCAATACATATGTTGCCCGCCGTTGATCGACAGGGTGGAGCCGGTGACGAAACCCGCTGTTTCTGAGCATAAAAACACCACGCCACGGGCGATTTCTTCGGCTTGGCCCAAGCGGCCCACGGGGATTTTAGCGACAATTTTATCCAGCACTGGTTGCGGCACGGCGGCGACCATATCGGTGTCGATATAGCCGGGCGCGATGGCGTTGACCGTGACGCCGAATTTGGCGCCTTCTTGGGCCAGAGCCTTGGTAAAGCCGTGGATACCCGATTTGGCGGCGGCGTAATTGACTTGGCCATATTGCCCCGCTTGGCCATTGACCGACCCGATATTGACGATCCGGCCCCAGCTGCGTTCGCGCATTCCGGCAAAAGTCGCCTTGGCCATATTGAAACAGCCGCCAAGGTTGATTCGCATCACCTCGTTCCAATCGTCGAAGCTCATTTTATGCAACACGCCGTCGCGGGTGATGCCGGCATTGTTGATAACAATATCAATCGGCCCATATTCCGCCGCCGCCGCGTCGCAGCCCGCGATACAGGCATGATGATCGCCAACATCCCAACGCATGGCAGGGATGCCGGTTTCGGCGGTAAATTCGCGGGCTTTGGCATCATTGCCGCCATAATTGGCGATAACGGTTACGCCTTGGGCTTTGAGAGCTTGGCTAACCGCCGCGCCAATGCCGCGTGTTCCGCCGGTTACGATTGCTACGCGTGCCATAGACTCTCCTATTATAGTTGAGCCTATATGCTAGGAAAATATGCGATAAACCGCAAGTGCCATCAGCAGCAAATCAGAAACGAAATTGGGTGCCAACAAACACCGATTGGCTGTCCGCTTTGCCATCGGTAAGCGGGCGGATGCGGTCGCCATCGCGCGAATAACGCACCCCCGCCGTGACGTTCAAATTGCGCGAGAGGCGATAGCTGCCGCCCAGATCAACGGTTTGGGTGCCATAGGCATCAACGGTGCGCGGGGCGCGTCCGGCGCGTTCGCGTTCATCCAGCGCGATGCGCGCCGCCAACCGTGACGGTGTGTCCGTTGATGTATCCTCGGATTTATAGGCTGACAGATCGGGCATTTCGATTTTGCGAATGGCCGACGAAAGACCCGCTGTCGGCGTGTTTTGGGCAAAGCCATGATAGCCACGCGCCATGCCCAAATTATAGGCGCTGGGCGCAATACGCAATGTCGGCAGGGCATTGGCGACTTGGATAGAGCCGGATGGGGTGGCGGTGTAATTGCCAAGCACGATAATTTCATGCGCAGTGGCCGAATCAACCCGCACCGCCACAGTAACGCTGCGATCCGGGCGATTGGTCAGCCCCGCCGGGGTAAAGCGAAACAGCGGGTTTTCAGGAACAGCGCCCGCCGCCATGGCGCGGGCCAGATGGGGATCAAGTTGGCCGGGGGCGAATTTGCCAAGCCCCTGATTGGCGGGCGAATTCACCGATAGGCCGGTGGTTTGCAGATCAAGCCGCGAGGAAAAGGCCAAAACCGCGCTGGGCAGTGCCAGCAAGCTGACCGCACCGGCGATCAGCAAGGCGGGGGCGGCGCTGGGCTGCGGTGGGGACGATGGATGGGTGATGGCCAAAGATTGGGGCATATCCCGACTATACACCTCTTTTTACGCGGCTGGAAGCGACGATTTTGGAGGAGGATCCGGTTGGCGATATTCAGCGGCGGTTCATGCGATAGGCGCAGATTGTCGGTTGGCTGCTGCACCATGCAAACGGGGCTTGCCGCATGGGCTGTGACGGTTATAGAGGGAATAAGATTTTGCCGGATCGCTTCCGGCGTTTAGACAGGACCTGCGATACCCATGCTGGCTACCACATTTGTTTTTGACCGACGCAATTTGCGCAACATTGCCGCCTTGACCCTTGCTGCGGTGGCCTTGTCGCTGGGTGCCTGTGGGCATAAAAACAAGCGACCCAAGGCGGATTTGGCGGCGTCCAACATTACCAGCATTGGCGTGAACAGCTATTTGTGGCGGGCGTCTTTGGATGCTTTGTCGTTTATGCCCTTGGTGCAAACCGATAGCGCGGGCGGAGTGATCGTCACCGATTGGTATGCCAACCCCAGCAACCCCACCGAGCGGATGAAGCTGACGGTGACGATATTGGACCGCGATCTGCGCGCCGATGCCTTGCGGGTGGCGGCCAGCCGTCAGGTTTCGCAAAATGGCGCTTGGGTGGATGCGCCGGTGCAGGCAGCCACGGTGCAAAAGTTGGAAGATGTCATTCTGACCAAGGCCCGCGATTTGCGCCGCAGTGCGATTGGCGGGTAATTCCGCTAAAGGAAATTCTCGCCTTTGTTGAGTTGGGTGTTGGGTCGTCGCTATTCTTGAAGGTAGAGGCGGCCCTACTCCCAGCTTAGCGGGTGGGATGATATTTCGGACATTCCATGACCTCCAAAATTATACCTGCTGAACGCTTTGATTCCGCCATTGCCGATACG
>JBEAOQ010000297.1:0-4816 GCA_041164845.1 Pseudomonadota bacterium
AGCAGCGCCGCCGCCCATCCGGCGATTTCGATGAGTAGAGTCATGCCGTTTACCGATGTTGCGGGGTGATGTCACCCATGGTCGAAAATCTTTGAAAAATCCCGTGCAGAATCGATCAACCGCACAACATGCACCATGCGATTCTCAACACGATAGGCGATGACGACTCTTCGCTCGAAAGTCACGGTGCGCAAACCAGATGATACATCAAATCGCGGGGTTCCTCGGTTTGGGAAAATACATAATCGCTGCAAGAATGACTCGATTCGGGATGTATAGGCAAAGGCGGTCTCTGGGTCAGCCCGATCCGCTAGCCAGTCATATATAGTAAAAAGATCATCTCGCGCCTCTGGACGCCAGATAATCTCATAATCCACGCTTGCCCCGCATCGCATGACGCTGCCGCAATCCTTCGAACACGTCTACCATCGGCACCGAGGGACGCGGGTCAGCATCAGCTTGCTCAACCGCAGCCTTAATCAACGCGTCAAGCTCCGGCCCTTCCGGCGGAAGAGGTGGAAGCAAGTCGAAACCGCCAAGGGTGGGTTTTGGTGCACGGGATGCCATGTGCGGGTTATAACAAAGAATGTTTAAGCGCGCAAAGGCTCAAATCCCAAATCCACCGCCAAATCACGCCATTCCGGATTATCCTGCTCAATCATCGCCAATTTTCATCCTCGATTCCAGTCTTTTATCCGTTTTTCGCGCAGAATGGCGTTTCCCATTGCGCTGTGCTGCCCAAACCCCACCAGCAGGTTGGAGGTGACGCCAGTGTAAACCGTGCCATTGCGCTGGCTGGCCATAATGTAAGTGATGGGGATAATTTCGCTCATACCCCCACCTTTCGTCATTCCAGACTTGATCTGGAATGACGTAGCTCCCCTCAAGCCGCCAACTTCCTCAACACATAATGCAGAATCCCGCCGTTCATAAAATACTCCACCTCATTGGCGGTATCAATCCGGCACAGCGCGGTAAATGTGAACGCCGACCCATCGGCCCGCGTCACGGACACAACCACATCCTGACGCGGTTTCAAATCGGCCACGCCGGTAATGGTGAAGGTCTCATCCCCCGTCAGCCCCAGCGTTACCCGCGTATCACCACCCTTGAATTGCAGCGGCAAGACGCCCATCCCCACCAGATTGCTGCGGTGAATCCGTTCAAAGCTCTCGACAATCACCGCCCGCACACCCAGCAGATTGGTGCCCTTGGCCGCCCAATCGCGGCTGGAACCGGTGCCATATTCCTTGCCGGCAATCACCACCATCGGCGTGCCATCGGCCTTGTGCTGCATCGCCACGTCGTAAATCGCCCCGACATCCGCGCCATAGCGGCTCATTCCGCCCTCAATCCCCGGCACCATTTCATTCTTGATCCGGATATTGGCAAAAGTGCCGCGCATCATCACATCATGGTGGCCACGCCGCGCGCCATAGCTGTTGAAATCCGCCTTGGCCACCTGATGCTCCATCAGATATTTGCCAGCGGGGCTGTCGGCCTTAATGTTGCCAGCCGGCGAAATATGATCGGTGGTGATGGAATCGCCCAAAATCGCCAATGGCTTGGCCTCGATAATGTCATTGACCACCGGCGGGGTCATGGTCAGCCCCTCAAAATAGGGCGGATTGGCAATGTAAGTTGACCCAGCGCGCCATTTATAGGTTTCGCTGCCGGTGACATCAATCGCCTGCCAATGCGCATCGCCCTTATAAACATCCGCATAACGCGCTTGGAACATGCCGCGATCCATGCAGGTCGCCATGGTGCTGGCAATTTCATCATTGGTCGGCCAAATGTCGCGCAAATAGACATCGACGCCATCGCTGCCCCGCCCAATTGGCGTGGTGGTGAAATCCTGTGTTACTGTGCCCTTCAACGCATAGGCCACCACCAGCGGCGGCGAGGCGAGGAAATTGGCGCGGACGTCGGGCGACACCCGCCCTTCGAAATTGCGATTGCCCGAAATCACCGAAGCAGCGACAATGTTATTGCCGTTAATCGCCGCCGAAATCGGCTCGGCCAATGGCCCCGAATTGCCGATGCAAGTGGTGCAGCCATAGCCGACCAGATTGAAACCCACCGCATCCAGATGTTCTTGCAAGCCCGCCTTGACCAGATAATCGGTGACGACTTGCGACCCAGGGGCCAGCGAGGTTTTGACCCAAGGTTGCGGTTTCAATCCGCGTTCATTAGCCTTTTTCGCCACCAAACCGGCGGCGACCAACACGCTGGGGTTTGATGTATTGGTGCAGCTGGTTATCGCGGCGATCACCACATCGCCGTCGCCAATGTCATGGTCTCGGCCCGCAACCGCCACCCGCGATTGCGCCTTGTTATAGACGCCCGCCAAATCGGCATTGAACACATCGTCAACTTGGGTCAGCGCGACCTTGTCCTGCGGACGCTTTGGCCCTGCCAGCGACGGGACAACACTGCCCATGTCCAATTCCAGCGTATCGGTGAAGATCGGATCGGCGGCGGCAGGATCAATCCACAGGCCCTGCTCCTTGGCATAAGCCTCAACCAGCGCAATTTGATCCTCTTCGCGGCCCGTTAACCGCAAATAATCGAGCGTCTTGTCATCAATACCAAAAAATCCGCAAGTTGCGCCATATTCGGGTGCCATATTGGCCAAAGTGGCGCGATCAGCCAGCGACAGCGACGCCAGACCCGGCCCATAATATTCGACAAAACGCCCAACCACACCCTTGGCCCGCAGCATTTGGGTGGCGGTCAGCACCAGATCGGTGGCGGTAATGCCCTCGGCCATTTTACCGGTCAGCTTAAAACCAACCACTTCGGGAACCAGCATCGACACTGGCTGGCCAAGCATTGCCGCCTCAGCCTCAATCCCGCCAACGCCCCAACCCAGCACGCCCAGACCGTTAATCATCGTGGTATGGCTATCGGTGCCGACACATGTATCGGGATAAGCCACCAAAACGCCGTTTTGATCGGTGCTGCTCCACACCGCTTGGGCAATATTTTCCAGATTGACCTGATGGCAAATGCCGGTGCCGGGAGGAACCGCTTTGAAATTATCCAGACTTTTCGATCCCCATTTCAGGAAATCATAGCGTTCCATATTGCGGTGATATTCGATCTCGACGTTCTGCTCAAACGCCTTGGGATGGCCAAATTCATCGACCATAACCGAATGGTCAATCACCAGATGCACCGGCACCAGCGGATTGATTTTCGATGTATCGCCGCCCAATTTGGCAATGGCATCGCGCATCGCCGCCAGATCGACCACGCAAGGCACGCCGGTAAAATCCTGAAGCAACACGCGGCCCGGGCGATATTGAATTTCGTTCTGCGATTCCTTGGGATTTTTCTGCCAATCGGCCAAAGCCTGAATATCGCCGGTGGACACGGTAAAACCGCCATCTTCGAACCTGAGCAAATTTTCCAGCAAGACCTTCATGCTGAACGGCAAACGCGACACATCGCCAATTTTAGCCGCCGCTTTTTTCAGCGAATAATAAGCGATCTCTTTGCTGCCCACTTGCATGGTGCTGCGGGTGCCGAGTGTGTCCTGTCCAACCTGTGTCATGCGCCGAAAACCCCTGTTTCATAGCCCGCAATGGGGCCGAATTGCTGCAATGCGGAAAATAGATTCGTCGGCGATGCCGATGCGCGTTTAGGCGCGTTTGGTCAAGGGCTTGCGCCACAAAATCGCCACGAAAATGGTGAGAAATCACAGCGCCACTTGCTCGCTATGCGCCACATCCCCGCTGCCATTGCGCGCACCCCACCAACATCCGATCACAATCAGCCCCGCCCCGACCACCGTCGCCGCGCCAACCTCTTCGCCAAACATCCAAAACCCCATCAGTGCCGACCAAATAAACGCGCTATATTCCACCGGCAACAACATTTGCGCCTCGGCCCGCGCATAGGCCCAGCTGAGCAGCATCAGCGACACCACCGCCAACAGCGCCGCCACAGCCAACCAGCCCAGCGCGAAAACCGGCACCGCCCCCTTCAATAAAGGTAAAAACGGCAACAATACCGCCGACACCCACAAGGATTGAAAAAATGCCACCTCGGTCGGCCCCGATTGCAAAGCCTGCATCCGCTGCAAAATCAAATTGCCCGCATAAAGCACCGCCGACAGCAAAATCGCCGCCATCCCCCATGCCGCATCATGGCTGACCTCTGCCCCCTGCATCCGAGCGGAAGCAATTACCGCCACCCCCAACAACCCCAGCAAAGACGCGCCAATCGCCGCCCGCCTGATCCGCTCGCCCAGGACCACCGCCGCCAAAAACAGGGCAATCAAGGGGGCGATAAACGACAGGGCGATCCCCTCGGCCATCGGAATCCGCACCAGCCCCCAAAAGAACGTAAACGCCATCCCCGCGCTGACCGCCCCGCGCAAGGCGTGCAACCGCATCATCACTGCATCGGGCCATCCGCCGCCCTGCATCCGCCAGATCGGCAGCATCACCAGTGCCCCCATCACCGAACGCACCAACATCGCCAAATAGGCACCAACCGCCATCGCCGACGCCTTCATCACCGCATCCATCATGCTAAACAAAGCAATCCCCAAAGCAGCGGCGGCAATTGGCAGATATTTTTTTGGAATCCCCATCGGTCCGCCCATAGCAGAATGCACAGAGCCGTCACCACCAAGTTCCTTGTCATTTTGCGCAGCCAAATGGCCCAGCCCCCTCCAAGTTCCTCCCCATTTTGCGCAACCAAATGGGCCAGCCTCCCTCTAAGTTCCTCCCCATTTTGCGCAGCCAAATGGGCCAGCCTCCCTCTAAGTTCCTCCCCATTTTGCGCAGCCAAATGGGGAGGTGGC
>JBEAOQ010000298.1:0-2801 GCA_041164845.1 Pseudomonadota bacterium
ACGGGAAATAGAGGATGCCTGCGCTCAACTCAATGCCGCAGCGGCGGCGCAGGGGATATAGAATGTCTGATAGTTTAGATATTTGCGTGAATTTTATCACCGCCAAAGGCGCAAATATTGCGGCCAAGGGCGCAGTGGGTTCGCGTCTACTGGAAATTGCCCAAGCCGCCGGAATGGATTTAGAAGGCACCTGCGAAGGCCAGATGGCCTGTTCCACCTGTCATGTGATTGTCGGTGATGATTATTTCGCCAAATTGCCGCCCGCCAGCAACGACGAAGAGGATATGCTCGATCTGGCTGCTGGCGTCTGCCGCACCAGCCGCCTGTCGTGTCAAATCACCCTGACCGCCGATCTGGATGGGATTAATGTGCGAATTCCGGGGGAAAGCCGCGATATGCAGCGGGGCTAGTGGTTCGTTTCTAACATTTGCATCTCTTTTGGCTAGATCGGAGCAAATGTTAGAAACATAAGAACCACTAGCATTATAGTGTTTCTAGTGGATTTTATGATTTTGACATTTGCGACAAAGCTAACCGAAAGAGGGATGCAAATGTCAAAATCAATCCACTAGGGGTTGGCGTGAGGGGGCGGGCACTGCTAAGGCCACCGCATTATGGTCACGCTGCTTCCTGAAACCGATCCTTTTGACGCCATCGTCGATGCGCCCTTTGATTCGGCGCTGTCCGAACGCTATCTGGTTTATGCGCTGTCGACGATCACGGCGCGTTCGCTGCCCGATTTGCGCGATGGGCTAAAGCCGGTGCATCGCCGTTTGCTGTGGGCGATGCGTCAGCTCAAATTGGATCCGGCACAGGCGTTCAAAAAATCGGCGCGGGTGGTTGGTGATGTTATCGGCAAATATCATCCGCATGGCGATCAATCGGTCTATGATGCGATGGTGCGTTTGGCCCAGAACTTTGCTTTGCGCTATCCGCTGGTCGAAGGGCAGGGCAATTTCGGCAATATTGATGGCGATAATGCGGCGGCCTATCGCTATACCGAAGCACGGCTGACCAAAACCGCGATGCAATTAATGGCCGGTCTGGACGAAGGCACGGTCAATTTTCAGCCTACTTACAATGGTGAAGACGAAGAACCTGAAATCTTTCCAGGTTTGTTTCCCAATCTCCTCGCCAATGGCGCGATGGGCATTGCCGTGGGCATGGCGACCAGCATCCCCAGCCATAATGTCGTCGAAATTATCGACGCCACCCTGTTGCTGATTGATAATCCCCACGCCGAACACAAAGATTTGATGCAGCATTTTCGCGGCCCAGATTTCCCCACCGGTGGAGTGGTGGTCGAGGGTGCCGCCGCCATTTCTGCCGCATATGAAACGGGCAAAGGCGGCATCCGGCTGCGCGCCCGTTTTTCCACTGGACGCGATTCAGGCGGCGAATGGGAAACCACCGGCATTGAAAATCTGGGCAATGGCCAGTGGCAATTGGTCATCACCGAAATCCCCTATATGGTGCAAAAAGGCAAGCTGATCGAACAGCTGGCCGCGCTGATTGCCGATAAAAAACTGCCGATATTAGAAGACGTCCGCGATGAAAGCGACGAGGCGATCCGGATTGTGCTGGTGCCCAAAAGCCGCAACGTCGATCCCGATTTGCTGAAAGAAAGCGTGTTCCGCCTGACCGATTTGGAAACGCGGTTTTCGTTAAACCTCAATGTCTTGGATGCCAAACGCACCCCCGGCGTATTGGGGTTGAAACTGCTGCTGCAAGAATGGACGCTCAGCCAGATCGACATCCTGTTGCGCCGTAGCCAGCACCGGCTGGACAAAATTGCAGCGCGCCTGGAACTGCTCGAAGGTTATATCATTGCCTTTCTCAATTTGGATCGGATTATCGAAATCATCCGCGCCGAGGACGAACCTAAACCGGTGATGATGGCCGAATTTGCCCTGAATGACCGTCAGGCCGAAGCGATCCTCAATATGCGGCTGCGGTCTTTGCGGCGGCTGGAGGAAATGGAGCTGCGCCGTGAACATGCCGAACTGCTGGTGGAACAGGGCGAATTGCAGGCCTTGCTCGACAGCCCAGCGCGACAACGCACGCGGCTGAAACGCGATCTGGCCAATTTGCGCAAAGATTACGCCGAGACCACCGCGCTGGGTCGCCGCCGCACCAGCTTTGCCGAGGCTGCGCCGACCCGCGAATTTAATATGGACGCGATGATCGAGAAGGAGCCGGTGACGGTGATCCTATCGGCGCGGGGCTGGATTCGCGCGGCCAAGGGGCATGTGGTTCTTGAAGGCGCTGATTTCAAATTCAAGGAAGGCGACGGCCCCGCCTATGCGCTGCACGCGCAAACTACCGACAAATTACTGATTGCTTGCGATAATGGCCGGTTTTACACACTGGGCGCCGATAAACTCCCCGGCGCACGCGGCTTTGGCGAACCCTTGCGCAGCATGATTGATATTGATGCCGATGCGGCGATTGTCGCGCTGTTGATCTATCGGCGCGGCGGGCAATTGTTGCTGGCATCGAACATCGGGCGCGGTTTTGCGGCGGAGGCCGATGAGCTGCTGGCCGAAACCCGCAAAGGGCGCGGGGTAATGTCGACCAAAGCAGGCGTGCGTCTGGCGGTGGTGCGCGAAATTCCATCCGAACATGACCATATTGCGGTGGTCGGCGATAACCGCAAGCTGGTGATTTTTTCGCTGGCCGAACTGCCGGTGCTGGCCAAAGGCCAAGGCGTAACCCTACAACGCTACCGCGACGGCGGCATGGCCGATGTGGTGACTTTGCGATTGGAAGACGGGCTAAGCTGGGCGATGGGCGGTGATTCT
>JBEAOQ010000299.1:0-3427 GCA_041164845.1 Pseudomonadota bacterium
CCAGTGATCGGATGCGGATGCACGCCTTTGATGCGCTGGCGTCGGTGGCGGCGGATGCGGGGGAGCGCGATGATCTGTGGCGGCGGGCGGAAGTTTCGGGCAGCCGGATGGTGGCGGCAGAGGCCAAGGCGCGGCGGGGGGAGTTGGTGGGTTAAAACATCCCGCCCGCAAGCGCATCAATCGCCCCTTGCAAAATTACCGAGGCCGCTGCCGAATCAATCCGGTCTTTGCGTTTGGCGCGGCTCATATCTTGGGCAATCAGGCCGCGTTCGGCGCTGGCGGTAGACCAGCGTTCATCCCACAGCAAAATCGGCAGACCCAGCACCGCCAGATTGCGGGCATAGGCGCGGCTGCTTTGGGCGCGGGGGCCGCTGCTGCCGTCCATATTCAGCGGCAGACCAATGACGATACCTTTGATGCTGCGCTCTTGAATCAGCGCCGATAACAAAGCCTTGTCCGCGCCAAATTTGCCGCGTTGGATAGTTTTGGCAGGAGAGGCGAAACGCCAGCCCGCATCGCAAAAAGCGGTGCCAATGGTCTGGGTGCCCAGATCCAGCCCGATCAGCCCACCGCCCGCAGGCAGAGATGCCCGGAAATCAGCGGCATTTTCGGTGACGAAGGCGCTTTCGCTCACGCGGCTTCCGCGCCCTCAATTGCGCGTCTTTCGCTACGGGTGCTTTGCCGCTCCAGCAATACTTTGAGCATCGCCAGCAAAGGATCGGCCAACGCCAGCCCCAAAATGCCAAACAAAACTCCCATCATCAGCTGCATCGCCATCACCAGCGCCGGGGCCAGATCGACCGCTTTTTTGGCGACCATCGGCCCGATAATATTGCCATCAATCGTGTGCATGACAAAATAGAGGCCGATGCAAAACAGCCCCATATTCATCCCGCCGGAAAAACCGACCAGCACCATAATCAGCCCCGAAATTGGCGCGCCAATATTGGGCAAAAAGGCCAAAAGCGCGGTGATAAGCCCCAGCAAAGCCGCCATCGGCACACCATAAAGCGACAGCGCGACCCAAGTGGTGAAACCCTCCAAGCCCATCGCCAGCAGCCGCCCTGCCATCAAACGCCGCAGGGCGTGACCCATTTTGCGCAAGGTGCCGGCGAAATCATCTCGGGCATCGCGGGGCAACATCCACGCCAAACCACGGCTGTATGGGTCTGGATCAATCGCAAAATAGATACCCAGCACCAAAATCAGCAAAATTTCCGTGAACCCGCCAATCAATCCGCCGACCACATGGCTAATCTGGCCGACTCCGCCGACCAGCTGTTCGGTGATGCTGGCCTGCATTTTGGAATCAAGCCGCAACCCACGATGCTGCGCCCATGACAGCCATTTCAGCGAGGATGCGCGGATGGTTTCCGGCAAAGCGGCGGCCTGATCGGCGATTTGACTGCCCGCGAAGAGCAAAATCCAGACCAGAAACAGCACGATAAACAACAAAACTATTGTGACACGCCAGATGCGGGTAATTGGCAAAATCCGTTGCAGCAGCCGCGCTCCGCCGTCGATCATTGCTGCCAAAACCAGCCCGCCAAACACCACCAGCAAAGGCTGGGCCAGCAGCACGACCAAGGCAAACAGACCGGCAATCGACAGCCAAACCAGCGCCTTGCGCGCTTCTTCGATCAGCAAGGGATCGGTGAAATCGGTCGGCCCAGCGCGATGGTGGGGCAGTTGGGGAGGGGGCTTGGGGTTATCGCTCATTTCACAACCTTTGTCGTATCAATAGCCGGTCGCAATGTGGCCCAGCCGCGATGGCGGCGCAAGGCGGCAAACCACGTCTTGGGATTCCAATTTTCCGAATTATCCAGCGACATGGTCAGAAATTCGGCCCGCCCGCCAATATCAGCCAGCGGCACCGGCCCGCCCAACCCGCGATCCTCCAGCGCCACGCGGCTGTCGGCGCTGTGGTCACGGTTATCGCCCATCAGAAAGACATGGCCCGCCGGAATGGTAATTTCTGGCATATTATCATAGGCTTGGCTCATATGATCGGCAATCCGATAGGTGGCACCATTGGGCATGGTTTCGCGGAAAATCGGCATTTGACAGACGATTTCTCCAGACGCCCGGCGCAGCCACATGCCATCAAAGCCAAAACCGGTGCAGGGGCTAGGGTCTTCGTCGGAAGCCAGCGCATCTAGCGGAATGTCTGCGGGTGGTTCGACCTCTTGCGGGATTTTACGACCATTTAGGATGATCTGGCCATTGACCACAGCAATCCGATCGCCCGGCAGGGCCACCACCCGTTTGATATAATCAAAATGGGTGCCACGCGGCACGGCAATGACAATATCACCATATTCGGGGGTTTGGGGCCATAGCCGCCATGTTTTTCGCGGCAGAATATGAAAACTGGGTGAGGTCCAATTCCAGCCATAGGGATATTTGCTGACCACCAGCCGATCACCGACCCACAGCCCCGGAGCCATCGAGGCGCTGGGGATATAGAAGGGTTTGGCCAGAAAAGTGTGGAACGACAGCACCGCCAACAACATCAGCGCGAGGCCGGTCAGTTCGGAACGCCAATCGAAGGGGGCGTCGTTTTCTGGTGGTATCATTTCATCGCTCATAGCGGCACGGCCTCTAATATAACAAAGGCCTGCGCCCAAGGGTGATCGTCGGTGAGCGTCAGATGCACGACACAGCGATGGCCAGCGGGGGTGATTTTGGCCAGCCGCGCGGCTGCGCCGCCGGTCAGGGCCAAGGTCGGCGCGCCGCTGCTGGCATTGACCACGCCAATATCGCGCATAAATACGCCTGCTTTGAATCCGGTGCCGACGGCTTTGCTGAACGCCTCTTTGGCGGCGAAGCGTTTGGCCAAGGTTCCGGCCTTGGTAAACGGACGCTTGGCCGCTTTGGCGCGTTCGATCTCGGTAAACACGCGCTGTTCAAAACGGGTGCCGAAACGATCCAATGAGGACTGGATGCGGGTGATGTTACAGAGGTCAGAGCCAATGGCGATGATCATACCAAATTCCGATCATCCTGAGCTTGTCGAAGGACGTGCATCATCCATCAAATCACGCATTCGCCGCACCGCATGTTCCAATCCGGTAAAAATCGCTTCCCCGATCAGATAATGGCCGATGTTCAGCTCGGCCAGTTGCGGGATCGCGGCGATGGGTTGGACATTGTCAAAGGTCAGCCCGTGGCCAGCATGAGGCTCGATTCCTTCTTTGGCCGCAAGCGCCGCCATATCGCTTAACCGCCGCAATTCTTCGCTGCGCGTTTCGCCATCGGCATGGGCATATTCGCCGGTGTGAAATTCCACCACCGGCACCTTCAACCGCAAAGCCGCATCAAGCTGGCGCATATCGGGGGCGATGAACAGCGACACGCGAATCCCGGCATCGGCCAATTGCGCGACAATCGGGGCCAGCCGATTATGCTGGCCGGCTGCATCCAGCCC
>JBEAOQ010000300.1:0-2736 GCA_041164845.1 Pseudomonadota bacterium
AACGGACGCACCAGAAACGAGATCAATTCGATCACCGGAATCAACCACATCAACCAAATTGGGGTGCCATGCGGGACAAACAGCGAGAAAAAATGCAGACCATGCCGCCAAAAACCCACCACCAAAACAATGGTGAATGACATAATCGCCAACACGCCGGTGACGGTAAAATGGCTGGTCGCGGTGAACGGGTGAATGCCGATCAGACCCAGCGGCAACAGGCCCAAAACATTGGAAAACAAGATAAACATGAACAGCGAGAAAATATAAGGGACATATTTCTTGCCCGCTGGCCCCACATTCGCCGCCAGCAAACCGTCGACAAAGCCGGTCATGCTTTCCACCGCCATCTGCCAACGGCCGGGCACCACTTGGCGCTTCATTCCGCCCTGAACAAAGACAAACAGCGCCAGCGCAGTAATCGCCATCCACAGCGCAGAGTTGGTAAACGCGATGTTATAACCAGCAATTTGCCAATGATCGGTGCCAAACAAAGGCTCGATCTGGAACTGGTGCATCGGGTCAACATTGCCCTTTTCGGCTGCCACGGTTCTGCCTCTTCAAAATAATCACCGCCAGAAAAATTGCCCAAGGCCATGAGGCCCAAATGGATCAATCGCTCTGCCGGCTGGAAATCCGGATGATATTTCTGAAAGCGGCGATGATCCCAAGGAACATCACCACCAACAGGCCCCAGGGCGTCGTTCCGGCGAAATGGTCAATGACCCAACCGATAAATGCGCCGCCCCCAATTCCCCCAATCAGCTCGGCCAATACGCGGTTTCCAAGGCGATAACTCGCATCAGAAGCCTGCACATCCGCCGCATTGTGCGTCTCACCCCGCTTGCGCACAGCATCCAGCCTAGCGTCAAGCGATGCGATTCGCGCATCTTCAGCAATGGGTTCCGGTGCAGATTGCTTATCCTCCATCCCAATTCCTCCTCATCAAACACATGGGAAAGAACAGGGCAAAACACAAGCCACCCGCCCAGAGCGCCGTCCCCTTAAGCGGGGGGTAAGGATGAGTCAACTGGTGCGCCATGCTGCACCGCAAAAATCTGCATTTTTACGCAGAGCTAATTGGGCAGCCTTACGGACAGCGCGCATCACGCTCGGGTTCGGCGCTGCTCCGCGTCCGCCATTCACCATCGGGGGCCATATATTTCTCGCCCGTTTGGGTCTGGGTAATCAACCGACATCCGGTGGTCAGGGCATATTCCTCGACCGTAGCGTGCTGGGCCGCTGCGCGATCAGCATAGACCGCCTTGCGCTTGATGTTCAAATCCTCGACCATATGGCGCAACGTAGCATTGCCCGCGCCAACTACGCCCAAATAGCCATTGGGTTTTTCGCCCACCTGCCCATCAGCCCGCGCCGCCGCATAGGCCGGATCGCGGCCCTGTGCCACGGCCACCGATGCCAGTAGCCCAGCCACAGCCAGGCCCAGAACCAGCCCCGATTTTCGCAAATAAGCCATCAGAAAATCTCCTTATTATTCTCAATCGTCTTGCCGCTATCCGCCGCCAGCCGATAAATCACCTCTTGTTTGATGTTGATGTTCAGCTCGATCACAATCGCCTTGTCCGGCGCATTGACCGATATACATCCCATCACCATCATCGTGCTGGCCAGTGCGGCGCAGCCTAAAACACAGTTTAATCTAGTTCCTATCATGGCTTACTCTCGCTGACTGGGGGCTGAATGGATGGGAGTATTTTCGGCGATAATTTCGGGACAACAGGCTTGCCATCGGCTCCGACCAAACCCACCGATACCGGATCGCGCAGAAATTGCGGATCGTAAAAACTCTTGAACGAGGTAATCAGTTGAAAAAACGGGGCGCGCAGATTGATGTTAAATTTGATTGGCAAATGGGCCACCCGTTTGGTCAGGAAATTGCTTTTTGCCCCCTTGCCCTGCTGCACCCCTTGCATGGCTATGCGCGAAACAATCTCACCGGCAATCGACCCATCCAGCCCAATCCGCATCTGCCGATAATTCAACGACCGCAAGGTTTGAAAGGCAAAATTGGCCATCGGCGACAGGTCTTTATAACTTAATTCGCCAACATAAGCGAGATTCCCCCCGGGGGCCTCGGCCAGCAAATAGCCGCCAACAATCCGCCCGCCCTGTTCATCAAACACCAACGGCAATCGCCCATCAAATGTCCCACTGGCCGATATATTGCCCAATTCCATCTTTTCCAAAAACCGCGCCGCACTGGCTTGGCTGACCCGCAATTCAAACCGCCGCACTTCTGCTGCACCCAATGTCATCTGGGTGGGCAATAATTCCAAACGCCCGTCCAAAAACGGCCATTGCGCGCCCAAAACCGCCAAAATATGCGCTCCCTCTGCACCCTGTTTCAGGGCAAAACGCAAAGTGCCATCATCAACCACAATCCCGGGATTAATCGCCTTGACCGTCAAGACCTGCTCCGGCCCTGTGACCAAACCCAGCAAATCGGTAAAATTCACGCGCCCCGCGACACCCTTTGCTGGCCCAAAAGCCGCCGCAAAATCCAGCCCCTTGGTTTCGACAAAACCCGAACTGCGAATGGCCCCATTGTCCCAATCAATCCGCCCTTGGCCATCAACAGCCCCCCGCGCATTGGCGATCACCCCCTTTGTCAACTCGCTTAAATTGGCGGGCTGCAATGTCTTGTCAAATATCAAACCCGCGATCCGCAAATCGGCATGGCCCAATCCGCTGGCCATATCATGTGCCAAATCCACC
>JBEAOQ010000301.1:0-7039 GCA_041164845.1 Pseudomonadota bacterium
CCCCCTACAACGGCACCCCCGGCACATGCTTCGACGTTCGTATCGTCAAACTCGTCTTCACACTCGCCACATTCGGTGCAGGCGTCAATTTGCTGGTCAAAAACTCTTGAAATGTCTGCAAATCGCGGCTGACAATCTTCAAAATAAAGTCAATTTCCCCGTTCAACATATGGCACTCGCGCACCTCCGGCAATGCGCGGACATGCTCCTCAAACCCGCGCAAAGCCTCTTCGGCTTGGCTCTTCAAACTCACCAAAGCAAACACCGTAATCGCAAAACCCAGCTTGGCCCCATCCAATTCAGCATGGTATCCGCGAATCACCCCTTCTTCTTCCAATGAACGCACCCGTCGCAGACAGGGCGGCGCGGTCAGCCCCACCCTTTGCGCCAATTCGACATTGGTCACCCGCCCTTCGTCCTGCAACAGGCCCAGCAAGTGCAGATCAATCGCATCAATATTCGCCATAAAACGCCAACTCTATCCAAAAATGCCGCAAAACTGTCCCAATCAGTCTCGGAAAGGTAATTTATGCCCGCCAAACCCGCGCCAGACAATGCTATTATTATTCATGCCCGCAATCGTCCCATTTTGCAACGCGCCCAACACCGTCATTTTTCACACCGGCGAATGATGCTAGGCCCACAGAGGATAAACAAATATTTGCCGCATGGTGGGCGGAAGTTTAACAAAAACAGGGCATGTAAAAATTAAATGCGTTTTGATGATCGCCTCGCCACGGTTTTAGCCCAACGCGCCCCCAGCGCGGGCGCGGCGCGTATCCAATTTCATCAGCTGCTCGATCTGCTCGGCACCAGCCCCAGCGAAGCACGCGGCCCCACCTATGACACCGCCTATCTGCGGATGGCCGAGCTTGCCAGCCAAATTCCCGCCGCCGAACGTGCCGCCATGCTGGCCCAACCCGCGCTGCGTCTCCGCTCGCCCCGCTTGGTCGCCCAGCTTGCCAGCGCCGAACCCCAAGTTGCCAGTGCGGCGATTCGCGCCGCCCGCCTATCCGAAGAGCAATGGCTCGATCTGATCCCTGCCCTGCCTCCTGCTGCCCGCAGCGCGCTGTTCGATCAAGCACAAATGAGCGACGCCGCCGTGGAATTGATGCAACGCCTCGGCATCCGGGGCCGAGGCTTGCCCGCGCCAGAATCCGCTCCCGCAACCGCCCAAACCCCTGCAACAACAACCGAAACACCACTTGCCCCGCCACCGGCCCCACCCCCATCACCAGAGGGCATCGGGGCCATCGTCCAACGCATCAACGCTTTTCGCGCTGATCGTCTCGCCCGCGATCAAACCGCCACTTTACCACAATCCGGCACAGACGCGCCGCGTTTGCCCTTGCGGGAATTCACCGCCGCCGCGCCGCCCCCCCTGCAATCCGCCGATTTCGCCACCGACAGCTCCGGCACAATCAGCCAAGCAGAACAGCACACCGCCCCCATGTTGATCGGGGTCAATCTGGCCGAATACCCCCATCTTGCTGGGCAAATCCGCCAACACCAACCCATTCGCCACACCGCAATCGCCCTGACCGGCGGCGCAGCCATCAGCGGCGATTGGATTATTGATGCCGCCCCCCAATTTGATCGGCAATCGGGCCATTTCACCGGCTATCTCGGCCGTTTGCGCCGCTTGGCACCGCCTGCGACCACGCCCCAATCCGCCGAATCCCCATCCACCGATTCGCAATCCGACCGCTTGCGGCAAATCCTTCACGAATTGCGCACCCCGGTTAACGCCATCCAAGGCTTTGCCGAGATTATCCAACAGCAACTCTTCGGCCCCGCCCCGCATGAATATCGCGCCTTGGCCGCCAATATCGCCAGCGATGCCGCACGCATGATGGCCGGTTTTGATGAGCTGGACCGACTGGCTCGGCTGGACAGTGGCACCCAAGATAGCGCCATCGGCAGTTGCGATCTTGGCGATTGCGTGGCGGCATCGGTCGCCCGCCTGCAACATCACGGCGCCAAAATTCACGTTACCAACACCGACGCCGACCTAACTATTACCATGCCCCCGATCGAAGCCGAACGCCTGATCTGGCGGTTGCTCGGCACCCTTAACAGCCGCGCCGAACCCGATGAATGCTTGCACATAACCCTTAGCCAAAACCAAAATATGGCGCATATCGCGCATCAAATCCCTGCTGCACTCGCCGCCTGTGATGACGAAACCCTGTTCCACACCGCGCCCAATATCGTTCAAAACACGTTAGCCTCCGGCCTATTTGGCGGCGGCTTCGCCCTGCGTCTTGCCACTGCCGAAGCCAAAGCCGCTGGTGGCGAATTGCGCCGCGACAAAGGGATTTTTAATCTCTTTCTGCCAATGGTTAATCCCGCAAATTCGGCAGACTTGACCCCAAGCCCTGCGCAGAATAGCAATGACAAAACAGGCGAAACCACTCACATCGCCTAACACTATGGGCGCTGGCTTTGAATCACTCGACTATCACCGATATGCCACGCCCCGATGCCATGGTAAAATTTCGCGCCGGCAGCGGCCAGCGATTCTTGATGACCGTCGACACCGAAGAAGAATTTGACTGGACCAAGCCGTTTGGCCGCACCTCCCACGCCGTCGACACCATCCCGCGCCTGCGCAAATTCCAACAATTCTGCGAATCCTATGGGGTGGTTCCGGTCTATCTGGTCGATTATCCCATCGCCAACTCGCCAATGGCCGCCGAAGTGCTCAACCAAGCACTGGCCGCTGGCAAGGCCGAGGTCGGGATCCAGCTGCATCCGTGGGTTAATCCACCACACGAAGAAGAAGTCTGCGAATTCAACAGCTTCTCTGGAAATCTCCCCTATGATCTGGAACGCGCCAAATTGTTCACCCTGCGCGACACGATCATCAAAAATTTCAAACAAATCCCGCTAATCTACCGCGCGGGTCGCTATGGCACCGGCCCCAATACGGGCAAAATCCTGCGCGATGCTGGTGTCGCGATCGACACCTCGGCCCGCGCCCGTTTTGATTACAGCGGCACCGGTGGCCCCAATTATCGCGGTCTACCGATCAAGCCATGGTGGGTAGACGGCAGCAAATCGCTGATGGAATTGCCGCTAACCACGGTTTTCTGGGGGCCACTGCGCAAATATGGGTCTTGGCTCTATCCAATGCTGTGGCGCTGGCCGCGTCTGCGCGGCGCTCTGGCCAAATTCGGCCTGCTCGAACGCATCCCGATGACCCCCGAAGGCGTGACGATTAACGAGGCGATTCGCGGTTTGGACATCGCTATCGAAGAACAATTGCCGATAATTATCCTCTCTTTCCACAGCCCCTCGCTCTATCCGGGCTTCACCCCCTATGTCCGAGATGAGGCGGATTTGGACGATTTATACGCTTGGTGGCGAACGATTTTTGATTATCTGACCGCGCATGGGGTGCGCCCGACCTCGGTAAAAGACATTATGCAATCAGTAGAGCTTGCGTAATGCTTCATCACAGGCTAACGGCGGCGCAGTTCGGGGGGAAACCTTTGAATGACGGTGAAACGGGGGCCTAGTTTATTCCATTAGGGCCTGTAGCTCAGTTGGTTAGAGCTGGCCGCTCATAACGGCTAGGTCGCGGGTTCAAATCCTGCCGGGCCCACCACCGTGCCATACCAGTAGGCGGAAATTTGTCCGTCAACCCAGTCGGGGAGTAGCGCAGCCTGGTAGCGCATCTGTTTTGGGAACAGAGGGTCGCAGGTTCGAATCCTGTCTCCCCGACCATTATATCGGTGGCTTACAAATCACTGATATAATTGATAAAAATATGTAATTTTCAATCTGTGCACGAACTGGGTAGAGGCTTTTGCGGTTTGCTTCGAAAATCGGCAATATGAGACCGTCACTTTTTCATTATTTTTTGGTCAAGGGCGGGAAAAAATTCAGCCACCGATAGGCATATCGAGTCATTCCGATTTCCTAACGGTTTTGGAAATCGCGTCCAAGTCCGCCTTAACGACGGTAGACGTCGGTCTGAAGGCGGAGCGGGCAACCAGAGTCTATTCGTGACGGGTTAAGTGACGAGCTCACCGACGCACCCATGCGGCGAAATTCCATTCTATTCACCCAGCAGCGAAATACGCACCGCGATCAAATGATTGCGGATAAGCTTTGCCGCCTTGTCGGGATCGCGTTCTGCCAGAGCGTCAACGATTTCGCCGTGCTGGTGATGATAGGCGGCGCGGCGTTCGTCAGTCACGGTGCGTTCTTTGAGTTTCATCCATTCGGGTTGATGCCGAACGGTGTTGATCGCTTCATAGAGTCCGGCGAGCAGCCCGTTCTTGGCCGACGAAATGATTGTCTGGTGCAATTCGCCATCCCATTTCTCGAAGGTCGGCACATCGGGCGCGACGGCGGCATGGGCGATGCAGTTGCGCATTTGGGTTAAATCGGCGGCGGTTGCACGGGTCGCGGCCAAACCTGCGGCCCAAGGTTCCAAGATCAGCCGGATTTCCATCACCTCGGACGGACTCGAGCCTAGAACCTGAGTGAGCAATGAGGTCATTACGTTTCCCGTTTGCACAGGTTCTGCGACAAAGGAGCCACGGCCGATCTGGCGAATGATTTTTCCGGCCTCCTCAAGTTTCTTCAGGCTCTTGCGCAAAGTATTTCGCGCAACCCCGAGTTGGAGTTCGAGTTCACGTTCGGTCGGCAATCTGAATCCGGGTTTCCACAAACCCTGCGCGATATTGCTTTCGATGGTTTCAATGATGGATGCGACGGCATCTGACGCCCGAATCCGCGTGTTGAGGGGGATGGTTGGCTGGCTTGTCATTTGATCCATTCTTAATCCAATATGCTGTTTCTGACCATAATTCAAGGCAAAAATCATTAAAAAGAGCAAAATGGGTCAAGATTGGCAAATAAATACTTGACCCAATGCGATCATTAGCTAGTGATTGGATCACACAAGCCCAATATTGGCTCATAATTGGTTTAGATCAAGTTGGTTTAGGAGAGTCTTCAGATGAAATTCGCAACTGTGTCGATCAATGGAAAAATTGCGGTGGCTGCAATTGCTCCTGAATCGGATCAGGCGTGGCTGGTCGAGGAAGTGGCGGGTCAGCCGGTGCGTAGCATGGTGGATTTGATCAAGGTCTATGGCGCGGTCAAGGATCAGATCAAGCCGAATGGCGGCGCGCTGACTTTGTCTGCGCTCCAACTGCTGGCTCCCATCCCTTTGCCACCGCGCAATATCATGTGTGTCGGCAAGAACTACCGCGCCCACGCGCTCGAATTTACAGGCAGCGGCTTTGATTCAAGCGCGAGCAGCGCAGCGGATGCGATCCCCACCGCACCGATTATTTTCACCAAAGCCCCCGAGACGGTAATCGGGAGTGGTGATAACATCCTCTATCCGACAGGCCTGAGTGACAACATCGACTATGAGGCTGAATTGGGCGTCGTGATCGGCAAAGGCGGACGCGGCATCTCGAAGGCCGACGCGCTTGACCATGTCTTTGGTTACACCATCATCAACGACATGACCGCACGTGATTTGCAATCAAAGCACAAGCAGTGGTTCATCGGGAAATCTATCGACACCTTTTGCCCAATGGGGCCATGGTTGGTGACAGCCGATGAGGTCGATGTTGCCAACCTTCAGGTTCAATGCTGGATCAACGGCGAATTGCGGCAAGATGCTAACACCGCAGACCTGATTTTTGACGTGCCGACGCTGATTGAAACGCTGTCTGCCGGCCTCACCCTGCAACCGGGCGATGTCATCGCGACGGGAACGCCCGCTGGGGTTGGCATTGGCTTTGATCCGCCCAAATATCTCGCGCGCGGCGATGAGGTTGCTATTGAAATCACCGGCCTGGGCCGTCTCGTGAACAGGCTGGCGTGAACATGGTTGAATCACTCGCCCTAGAGATCAATGGCGCTGGCGATCCCGTGCTGTTCATTCACGGACTTGGTGGAACGGGCAATGTGTTCGGGCCGCAAGTTGGCATGTTGTCGCGTTTTTTCACCTGTGTGCGATTTGATCTGCCCGGCGCTGGGCTGTCCCCGCTTGGTGACGCGCACACTATTGACGATCTGGTGTCGGCGACGCTCGACCTCATGGATCGCGCTGAAATTGACAGGCCGGTGCATATTGTTGCCCATTCGATGGGAACGGTCGTAGCGCAACATCTTGCGCTTCGCGTGCCAGAGCGTGTGCGCAGTCTTTCGCTAATTGGCCCCGTCCATGCGCCGGGTGATGCGGGCCGCAACGCGCTTCACGCGCGCGCCCAGAAAGCCCGCGCCGAAGGTTTGACGGAAATTGCCGATCAGATCGTGGCAGGCGGGACGTCCGCAGACACCAAAGCTAACCGGCCCGAAGTGACTGCATTTGTCCGCGAGCTGGTTATGCGCCAATCAGCGGAGGGCTATGCGCGCCACTGCGAAGCACTTGCACGGGTCGAGGCGGCGGATGTTGGCAAAATCGCCGTGCCAACGCTGCTTATCACAGGTGACGAAGACAATACATCGCCTGCGCCAGCATCCGCCGCACTGACACAGAAATTCCCTGACGCCAATTTGCTGATCCTTGATCGCACAGGCCATTGGACGACGCTGGAACGCGCGAGTGAAGTCAATCAGGCGCTGGTCAATTTTCTGTTCGGCCATGCGGCGGAATAATGTCTCGTGAGCGCCCCTCCCTCTGTCTGGCTCAAGGTCTGTGTGACCTGCGAACGCTCGTTGCAGCTGGCACCGGGCGAACAGGGACATGGCGCACAATTGGCCAACCATATTGCGGCGGCGCTGAAAGATCAGGCTGGGGCGCAGAATATCATCTTGCGGCGGGTGCCGTGCCTTTCGGGTTGCAAACATCCCGGCAACATTGCCGTTGGCGCGATGGGTCGGGCCAGTATCAGGTTTCACAATATGGGGTTAAAGTCAGCGGGTGCGGTCATCGAAATGGCGACGCGGTTGCTGGCTTGCGGCGATGGCACATGGGACGACGATGATATTCCGCAAGAATTGAACGGGTATTTGGCGGCGCTGATCCTGCCGCACTGAGGGAAAAGAAGCCGCCGAAGTGGCCACG
>JBEAOQ010000302.1:0-5620 GCA_041164845.1 Pseudomonadota bacterium
GCACAGGTTGGAAACGGGGTGGTTATTAACCTATATGGTTTGTTTTGTTAAGAAGCATTATTTCACGCGGAGGCGCGGAGGTGCGGAGGTGCGGGGGATAAAATCCAGCAGGGACTTTGGCCATTTTTGGGTGATGGATTGCCTCGCTTCGCTCGCAATGACGAAGCAATAATATGACAGCAAATTATGGAGATGAATTTGCGTCATTACGTGGCATCTTCGTGTCTTCGTGAGACATATTTTCCTTCTTTCTCCCTACCTCCGCGCCTCCGCGTGAGATATTACTTTGCGTCCCTTCGACAGGCTCAGGACATGCTTCGCGCCTCCGCGTGAGGTTTTTGGGTTGCGGATTACCCCTATCAATTCGACCATAGGGGAGACAGGGGTGCTATCCCCTACTTTAGATTATTTCCCCCCAGCTTGCCCCAACAAAGTCACCGGCCCGATCAACCCCGATGGCCGCAGCGGCGCATCGGCGCGATAGGTCGGCATCGCAGTATAGGTTATTTTCACCGCATCTTTTTGCGCATCCCCAATCAAGCGGTTGACCCACAAATTCGCCACTTTCACCGCCAATAGGTTTTTACCCGCTTTGGTAAAAGCGCCCAAATCGACGCGAAATGGCGTATGCCACACCGCACCGGCAAATGTGCCATTGACCGAAACCTCGGCCAATTCGCGCACTTCGCCCAAATCAATCCACAAAGGCTGGCCTTTTCTCCAACCCTTTGGTGTAGTGAATTCTTTGGAATAGGTCGCCATGCCCGAAAAATATTTCACCGCAGGATCGGCATTTTTCTCCAACCCTTCTAATTGCGGCAGGGTCACTTGCGCCGGTGCGCCGCGCCCCGCTTGAAACGCCACCGTCCATGACCCATCCAATCTGGCCAGTTCGGTCGGCACCAATTTCTTCATCATCATTGCATCCGCCACCGCCGTTTTGCGGAACACCACATGGACAGCATCCTCGGCAGACAAGGCCAGCGGCACGATAGTTTCCCCATTTTCGATACGATAATTGACCATTTCGCTGGTGCCACTTTCGGCATGCCACAATTCGGGCTGCTTGCCGGTCACGCGGAAATGCGCTTCGATCACTTCGGGGCGATTTTGCCGGTTGACGATGAAATAGCTGTCGCCATCTGCAAATTTGCGGTGAACAAAGGGAATTTCGGCCCCCTCGGCCCCGCCGCTATAGCGAAAATCAGGGGCTACACCCATTTGCGCCAGTGCCGCATTGACATCTCCGCTGGCCATCACCCGCCCCTTGCCCAATTGCGTAACAGCCCCTCCCGGCCACAGTTTGCCCACCAGCGTGGCATATTCCGCCCTGCCCTCCGGCGTATCGCCCTTCAGACTGGGGCTGGCTTCGGGCTTCAACCCAATCACTGTCGCCCCGCCATCAACCAAGGCGGCCAATTTTTTCAACGCCGCCAATGTCATCATCCGTGATGATCCGCCCAGATACAGCGCCCGATAGCGCGCCCCACCCGCCGACACCAAATCCGTGCCGTCATTGACCAATGCCCCCATCAGCGCATCGCTGTTGATAAAATCATAAGCATGGGCGGCTGGCGCATCCGCTACCCGTTTGTCGCCATAAAGGCCGGTCAGCGGCGCTTCTTCGCCATAAAAATAGCCGACATCGGCAATATTGCGCCCCGCTTGCAGCAACAGGGCATTGCGCGCCATATAATCGACCCAAGGCTTGGCCATTTCCGCCCAGCTTTCATGGCGATTGAAATATTGGCCAAAGATAAACAGCGACAGGCCGGGGATTTTATCATCCAGCGGCTGATGCACCGATGTATGCACCACGGGCCGGTTGACGCCGGTGACAAATTCCAAATCCATCACCCGTTTCAAATCACGCGGCGCATAATTCCACGGGTTCATCGCGGCGGTCATGGATTCCGCCGCCACCAGATTTTGCCCATAAATATGCGCCACCGAAGCCGCGCCCTTGATGTCGGCCAGATAGCTTAATTTCGGCCCATCCTTGCGGCCATGCGTCCACATCGCCGCCATCGGCACATCGGCATGGCTGCGCATCGCCATATCATCGCCCAGCGAAGGCCGGTGATCTTCCAGCGCCTCGCCATAGACTTTCAACCCATTTTCATGCGCCACTTCGGCCACCGTGCCATAATGCTGCGATGCCATCAGATCAGCCAAAGTGCGGCGATAATCATAAAGAAATTTATCGCTATCGGCACGGCTGCCAACCAAAACGCCGGTCAGCGCAGGCATCCACGGGGTTGGATCATAGCCGCGCAGCCGCTTGAACTGATCGATCATTTTTGGCGTGTAATTGGCCGCACCGACCTCGATGCTGTCGGTCAAAATGGCGCGAACCCCGCGTTTACCCACCATATCGGCCCCTGCGGCATCCTTATACATGCCGATATAATGCTCCATATAACGGCGCACGGCGGGGCCATCGAATTTATCGACCTCCAACCCGGTCGCCTCGGCTGGCGCAGGATGATTGGTGGTGCCCAGCAGCGAATAGCCCAGTCGCAACACCCGCCATTGGCCGCCATTTGCCAATTTTGGCGGAGTCCAATCCAGCGAACCATCGGGCCGCATTTTGGACATCAGATCAATCACCTGATTCACCGCCACCCCCGCCATATCTGGCGCAGATGTTCGCAAACCATAATAATCTAGCGCCAACGCAAAGCCTGCTTTGGCTTCAGATTGATCGATACGCGGCGCAGCCGAGAGCTTGAACAGGGTCAGCAACAATGGCTTGTTTGCCGTTACGCCCATCGCCGCACCAAGATCCCCCATGGCCAAACCGGGGGCCATTTCACCCAAACCAAAACCGTTACTTTTTACCGGCGCCAAGGACAGGCGAAATTGCCGGGCCGTCACCGGCGCAAAAGCCACCGTGGTTGGCACCATACCCACGGTCAAATCGGCAACAAAGCGCCAATCTTTGCCATCGTCGCTGGCTTCCAATTTGCCGGTATGGCTGCCGCCGACAAACATCATGGCCGCGCCTTTGAGAAACAGCGACGCCGCCTGAATCGCTTGTGGCTGGGCATATACATAGGTTACGCTGGCATCTGAGCCATCAGCCGCCCGCGTCAGACTCACACCCTCATTCAAATCATTGTCCACCAGCGACTTTGCATCCAGCATCTTGCCAGCTGCATCATGCGCCATCATCGCTTGCTCTGCCCCACCGGCAATGGGATAGGCCAAAACCGCGACATCGCCGTAATAGGCCGCGCCATCAACCTCACGCTTGCTGCCCTGCATCATCTCGCCAAAACCGCCCTGTTTGGGCAGGTTTTGGTAAGGCCCAGTCGCGCTTGGCGGCGATGCCAAAATGCCGGTAAACGGCTTGCCGCCCAGCACATCCGTCTCGCTCCACACCAGCTTTTTCAGGCCATCGGCGGGCGGCACCCAAGGCCCGCCGGTTTCCGACCAGCCCGGCGATGCAGCAATAGTCAGCTCCATTCCCAGCCGATCCGCCTCGATCGCGGCAAAGCGAAAAGCGTCCTTCCATTCGGGGGTCATATAGACCAACCGCTTGTCGACAATCTGTGGGGTCATCAAATTGGCGTCAAAATTCTGCATCCCGCCAATCCCCACCCGCTGCATCCACGCGAAATCCTTGGCGATGCCGTCCTTGGTGATATTGCCATTCATCCAATGCCACCAGACGCGGGGGCGTGCGGCATTTGGCGGATTTTGGAACTGTTGTTCGAGGGTCGGTTCGGCGGCAGCTGCGGGCGCGGTGGGTGCATCGGCAAATGCGGGAATTGCGGTTAGCGCGGTAAACAAGCCCAAAACGCCACGAAATTTGCGCGAATAGATCATCTCAAAACTCCCAATACCTCGCCCCACCCCGCTCGCCCTGTCTCCCAACAGGTCGATGTCGAAGGAGCATTTTTGCTTAAATCACTTACTTTCCGGCAGGTGCGGCCTTCAAAATCCCGCGCATTTTCATCCATGCGTAAAATTCATCCATCATCAGCGTGGTCGTGGTTCCCGCCTTGCCCAAACCGCCATAACCATGGCTGCCCTGCTCATAGACATGCAGTTCCACCGGCCGTTTCGCCGCGTGCCACGCCTCGACAATGCCATAGCCTTGCTTGCCGAACAGCGGATCGTCCATCGCCAGCGCGGCAAACATCGGCGGGGCATCTGCACTCACATCTATCGCCGCCATCGGCCCATAAATATAGCCAAAGAAATTGGGCCGCGCCGCCGTATTGGCCTCACGCACCGCATTCAGCGCGGTCATTGCCCCCGCCGAAAAACCCAAAGCCCCGACCCGTGCCGGATCAATATGCCATTTCGCGGCATTGGCCCGCACCATCGCCAGCGCCGCCAAGGCGTCTGCGGTGGCGCGTGGTTCGGAAACATCGGGCGTTTTGGCCGCATCCGCCTGCGGCCCCCGGCTGACCAATTTGATAAAGCCTTGCAGCATCGCCATATCATCATCGGGGGTTTCATTGGTGCGATATTTCAACACAAAGGCGGCAATCCCATGGTCAGCCAACCAGCGCGCCACCGGCCAACCTTCATTGCTCATCGAGACGAATTTGAACCCGCCGCCCGGAATAACAATCACCGCCGCGCCGGTCGCCTTGGCCGGATCGGGCAACACCGGTGTCAGGGTCGGCTGGGTGATATTGCGCACCATAATCTGATCGCCAAACATCCGGTTCCAGCGTTCCGTCACATTTTCCGGCAATTTTTCCTTATACAGCGGGATCGTATCCGGATCAGCCACCGGATCAATCCGTTGAATAGTCGGGGCCGGAAAACCCGTAGGTGCATTTTGGGCATGGGCCGCCGCTGAACCCAAACCTAGAACCACTGCAATTGCGGCCAATCGAAAACCCTTCGCCATCATTCTCTCCTTAATAATTCATTTTTTATACGATCACACAATTCCCGCGCCGAGTCCAACCGCTTTGCGCTCCTGCGCCTTGCGGATTCGCCATTGGCTGTCCCGATAGCAGCCCAGCACATCTATTGCCCCGCCTGCTTCCATCCGTGCCATTGCCAAAATCGGGCCGACATCGACATTATAGGCGCGGCGCAAGGCTTGAAACGCCATCATCGTATCGTTGCTTTCCTGCGCGCCATGCAACGCCGCACGGTCTACCAGCAACGCCTTGGCATAACAGCCGACAATCGCTTCGGCCGATGACATCATGCTCTCTATCGGGTCAGTCACATTATGCGACTGGTCGATCATATAGGCTGGCCTGAAACCCCCAGCATCATTGGCTCGCGGATGCAATTCCGCCTCAACCAGCTCATTAAACACCAAAAACAGCTGATGCGGATTGATGCTGCCGCTATCCAGATCATCATCGCCATATTTGCTGTCGTTGAAATGAAACCCGCCCAATTTGCCAAAGCGATGCAGCCGCGCAACAATCTGTTCAATATTCACATTGGGCGCATGATGGCCCAAATCAACCAAACATTTCGCCTTTGGCCCCAGTTCTTGCGCCGCCAAAATCGAACTACCCCAATCGGAAATGACGGTGGAATAAAACGCCGGTTCAAACATTTTATGCTCCAGCAGCATCCGCCAATCATCGGGTAAAGCCGCATAGACCTGCGCTGCCGCCTCCAGATAGCGATCCAA
>JBEAOQ010000303.1:0-11247 GCA_041164845.1 Pseudomonadota bacterium
CGCGCATCCTTAACCGCCGAACGCCGTTTTTTGGCGGCGCTGGGCGGCACCTGTCACAGCGCCATCGCGGTCTACACGACGCATCATGGGGCTGATTTGCAGCTCAACGCCGCGCTGTTCAGCCCCGATGGCAAATCCCGCATCGCTGGCGAAATCCGCTTTCCCAACACCGATTTGACCGCGCCAGCGACATTGGCCGCTAGGCTCCTAAGCCAATCCCCACCCAGCATCACCGATCATTTCACCAGAATATCATGAATCAACCTGATAAAATTCCTTCATTACGAGCGCAGCGACGAAATCCAGTGTAGGTGATGGATTGCTTCGCTGCGCTCGCAATGACGATAGGGCATATATGACACCCTTCATCCTCATCCGCCCAGAACCCGCCTGCACCGCCACCCAACAGGCGGCGTACGACATGGGCCTTGCCGCCCACGCCTTCCCCATGTTTCAAATCATCCCCCAAAGCTATGCTGCGCCAGATCCCGGCACCATCGACGCGCTCGTCCTTGGCAGCGCCAACGCCTTGCGCCACTTTGGCCCCGCTATCGACCAATACCGCAACAAACCCGCCTATGCCGTCGGCGAAACCACCGCCAATGCGGCCCGTGCATCTGGCCTAAACATCATCGCCACGGGCAACGGCGGATTGCAGAATCTTCTCCCGCTGATCCACCCAGACCACCGCCGCCTGTTGCGCGTCACCGGCGCAAATCATGTGCCCCTGACCCCGCCGCCGCATATTTCCATCACCACCGTCATCGCCTATGCCAGCCAGCCGCTTGCCATGCCCCCCGCGCTAGCCCAGCTCTTGCAATCCGGCGCGGTCATCGCCCTGCACAGCGCCGAAGCCGCCCGGCATTTCGCCGCCGAATGCACCCGTCTGCATATCCCGCGCAACCTCCACAGCCTCATCACCCTTGGCCCGCGTATTTCTGCCGCCGCCGCAACCGGATGGGCCGCGCTGCACCATAGCGAAACACCGACCGACAAAGCCCTGCTGGCATTGGCCGGACAATTGTGCCAAACTCTACCATTCCCCGATCAGGGAATCGTTTTTCTATAAAGACTGATCGGGAAAGAATGGTCTAGACATATATTTAGACCCTTTCTAATCCGACCAGGAAGAACAAACCTGATCGGGAAAGGGTCTAGACGGGTCACATTAAGCAAGCGATATATTGGATCAAAAATCTGCATGACAGATGATTATTTCACCCGCACCGCATCATCCCCCCGCCGCGCCAAATCGGGCGGGTTGATCTGGGGCGGGCTACTCGCTTTCATCTTGGGCGCGGGCCTGGTCGGTTGGCTGGCCGACCGCAGTGGTGCCGATTTCATGCGCTTGTTTGGCAAAGAAAAACCCGCAGAGGCCAACGTCGCCACGCGGACCACCGCCGCATCCTCGGAATCCACGCCTGATTTAATCGTATCTGGCACAGCCCCGCCTGCCGCACTCAATTCCGTCGTTGAATCCGCCGCCGCCGCCCGCATCGCCGCCATGGAACAACGCCTCGATCAACTTGCGCTCCGCTCCGAAGCGGCATCGGGCAATGCCGACCGGGCCGAGGCGCTGCTAATTGCCTTTGCCGCCCGCCGCAGCGTCGAACGTGGCGCGGCGCTGGGCTATCTCGCCGATCAACTCAACATGCGCTTTGCCGATGCCCAACCCCACGCCGTCCAAGCGATTCTGGCCGAATCCAAAGACCCCGTCCCCCTCGACCAACTTGCCGCCCGCCTCAACGCCATGGCCAGCCAGATTTCCAGCGGGGCCAGCAATGACACGGGCTGGCAACGCTTGCGCCGCGAAATTTCGTCCTTGCTTATCATCCGCCGCGAGACGACCGCATCGACCAGCCCCGATTCGCGCTATGACCGTGCGCGGATGTGTTTGCAAACCGGCCAAATCGACGAAGCCATCGCCTATGTCCGCAGCCTGCCGGGCGCCGCCGACGCCGCCGATTGGATGGCCGACGCCGCCCGCTACGCCGAAGCCATGCGCGCCCTCGATCTGCTCGAAACCACCGCGATCCTCGATCCCCACCACCTCAAATCGGCCAGCGGCGAAAAAATCGAACAAATCAGCCCCGTTACTTCGGCCGCGTCATCTTATTAACTGGCCTGAAGCAATAGCGGCACTTTCCCGCTCACCCCCCGCGCTTCATTCATAAAAAATCGCTTCAAACGCGGCATCCGTTGCACCGCGCCCATCCCCAGCCGCCGCACCGCCGATGCCCGCTTGCCCGGCACTTCAAACAGCCGGACAATCCCATCCATCCCCGCCATCACCGAAAATGAGTCCAGCGCCCGCCAGCGTTGATACCGCGCCAAAATCTGGGCATCCCCAGCTTCCAGCCCCAGCCGCATCCCATCGCTTATCACCTCAACCAAAGCGCCAACATCGCGCAACCCCAGATTCAGCCCTTGTCCAGCAATCGGATGCATCCCATGCGCCGCATCGCCAACCAGCGCCAGCCGCTCACCGGTCAGCCGCGCCGCATTCTGAAAACTTAACGGGTAAGACATCACCGGCGCAATCAGGGCAATATTGCCGTAAATATCGCCCATCTTCGCCCGCGCTTCCGCGATAAACGCCGCTGGCGACAATGCCAACATCCCCGCCGCATCACGCTCGGGCACCGTCCATACCAAGGCGCTGCGATGGGTGCCATCAGGCAAATCATTCAACGGTAACAGAGCAAACGGCCCATCGCTGTAAAAAATCTCCCACGCCGTCCCGCCATGTGGTTTTGCGTGCGAAATGGCGGATACCAGCGCGCGATGCTGATAATCCCACTGGGTCAGGGTAATGCCATCATCTGCACGACTGGGAGATTTGCGCCCTTCCGCACCGACCATCAGGCTGGCCGATAACACCCGCCCATCATCCAACGTGACCTCGGCCCCATGCGCGCCGCGCATCCGCTGCACCGCCGAAACGCCGGTGTGCCAAGCGATCAAAGGCTCTTCCCGCGCCGCATCATACAGGGCAATCCGCAAATCGCGGTTGGCAAACATCCGGCCCAAAGTGCCATCATCGGGTGCAGGCTGAAAATCAATCCGCCCGGGCTTCATGCCATCGGTCACCGCAATCGCCGCAATCGGACAGCCCAGCGGGGCCAAAACCTCGGCCAGACCAATGTTGGTCAACAAATTCCAGCTGGCGGTGGAAATCGCCGAAGCCCGCCCATCGGCACCCATCGCGGTCAGCGCCGCTGGATCGGCGCGTTCAACCACATGGCTGGAAATCCCCGCCCGCGCCGCTGCCAAAGCCAGCGTCATCCCCACCGGCCCGCCGCCCAAAATCACCAAATCGCGCTTATTCATGAATGATACTCAAAAAAGCCCCTTCCCCTTTAGGGGAGGGGTTGGGGTGGGGTCTGCAAGCTACACGCAAGGTGGTGATTACCAAAGCAATGTATCACAAAATACTATTTTCCACCAGATTTACAAACATCCCCCGCCCCGCCATCAAAATCCAAACAGCGCCCATCAAACGCCCCAGCCTCGACCTGCAACCCAATCAAGGCAGCCAAAGTCGGCGCAATATCCACCGTTTCCACCGGCCCACTCTGTTCCATCCCCGCCACCCCCTTGCGCCAAAACAGCAAGGGCACCCGCCGGTCATAATCCCATGCGCTGCCATGCGTCGCCAAATATGCTGGCGCAGCAGGCGGCACTGGCGCTTCCTTGGGCAAATTCAGCGGCACCACCCCCCGCGCCAATAACATCACCACATCGCCCGACCGCGCATCATCAAACGAAGCCCGCGCCCGTTGGGCCAATGTCCAATCCTGCGCATTGCCAATGGGTGTCGGCATGGCGGCCAATTCACCATGGGTCCACTCCACGGCCACCTGGCGATGCTGCTGAAAATGCGCCATGACCGCCGCCAAAACCCGCGTCCGATCGGCACCAGCCAAGGTCTTGCTAATATAATAATCACCAAACGGATTTTCCGCCCAGACCAATTGCGGCACATTCGGCAATTGCAACTCTGCCGCCAATTTTTTACTCAAAGTCGCCGGTGCCAGATCAGCCTCCACCCGCGCCGCATCGGGCATCGCTTGCTGGACACTGCGTTCGGGCAAATCGCTGGCACCATGATCGGCAGTCAACACCACCGCATAATCCAGACCCGCCGTATCCAGCGCCTTAAAAAACACCCCCAAAGCGGCATCCAATGCGTTCATTTGGATGCACATTTCCAGGCCTTGATTGCCATAAGCATGGCCGATAAAATCAGTGGCCGACAGGCTCACCGACAGCATATCGGGCACGCCCCGCTTGCCCAATTTCATCTCTGCCGCCAGCCGTGCCGCCAAATCCAAAGTCGCCGCATCCATGCGCGGCGACACCCGAAATTGTTCAAACATCCCCGATGTTATGGCAAAATCGCCCGTCCCCACCGCCACCGGCCCCGCTGCCACTGCCCGCCGTCGCAGGCTACACCATGCGGGCAGGGCCATCGCCTGCACTCCCTTTTGCACCAATTTGCCCACCGCATCATTTTCCGCCTTTACCGCTGGTGAAAACCCCTGACCCGCCTGCGTGACAAAGCGATCATTCAGCGGATTTCCGTCTTTGCCATAGAGCCACCACACCGCCGCATCGACATTTTGCCCGCCCATCATCATCACCGCACGATCCTTGGCCGAAACCGCGACATTGCGGCTTTCGGGCCATTGGGCCTTCATCCGCATCCCCAAAGTCGGCACCCGTAAATGCACCGCCGACACATAGGGATTTTTTGAACTCGAACCCTCTTTGCTCTCATCCTCGGCGCAATAGATTTTCTTATCCGTCCGTTTGGCCCCTTCATCATACCAATTGTTGGCAATGATCCCGCTGCGCGCTGGATGCACGCCGGTCAAGATGGTCGAATGGCCCGGACAGGTTTCGGTCGCGGCGTGCGATTGATAGGCCGAAGGAAACACCGCCCCCGTCATCAACCGCGCCAAACCTTTGGTGAAATGCTGGCGATATTGGGCAAATAAATCCGCCGAAAATTGATCGACCGCAATCGCCACCAGTAATTTCGGTGGCGTTTTGGGCGAGGTGGTTTTCAACCGCACACAATCTGACTCCTCCCCCTTGATGGGGAGGCTGGGAGCGGGTGACCCAAGGCCAGTTGCCTGACACCGCACATCAGCCTTAACTGGAACCTTCGCCATTGCGACTTCGAAAGTCGTATAACCCCCGATCAAAGCTGCAATCACCACCCAAAAGCGCCCAAAACCCGAAATTGTCATCGCACTTCCTTGCTATTTCCGCGCCAAAACGGCAGTTATGCGTGGTATCATCACCAGCCATCATTCCACAGAAAGCGTCCTAATGCCACCATATCGCCCCCCTATTGCACATTTATGGCGGGGTTTAATATGGCTGATCGCGTTGTTTTTTGCCACGCCCATCCTCGCCGCCCCCACCCATATTCATGCCGAAATGATCGTGGAATCTGGCGGAAAAGCCGGTGAAACCGTCACTTTGGCCGTCCTGATGCGCCCCGATGCGGGCTGGCATGGCTATTGGCTTAACCCGGGCGATGCCGGGCAGGGCATGACCTTAAAATGGGCGGAAAATCAGGCCAAAAACGCCGGTAAGCTGCAATATCCGGTGCCCGAAACCCTGCCGGTCAGCGGTTTAATGAACCATGTCTATGCCCATGATTATGCCATATTAATCCCCTATACCCTGCCAAAACCGGCGCAATCCGGCGCGATTCCGCTGGAAGTGGAAGCCCATTGGCTGGCCTGCACCGACCAAATCTGCGTCCCAGAACAGGCTGTTTTATCGGCACACATTCCCATTTCCACAACCCCCTCCCGCGATCCCCGCTTCGATCTGTGGCGGGCCAAACTCCCTGCCCCCTTGGGCGCAGCCGCCACATTCACTAGTGATTCCCATCAAATCCGCCTAAAAATCGCCCTTCCCGCCGATGTTCTGCTGGAAAACCCGCATATTTTCGCGGAAAACAACCGGATCATCGCCTATGCCGCGCCACAAATGTTCAGCCGATTGGGCGATAATCTGCTGGTCACGCTAAACCGCGCTAAATTTCAACCACTTACCCCCGACACTTTCCCCGCCGTGCTCCGGCTTAATGCTGCGGGCGACGGCCTGTCTTTCACCGCGAAACCCGGCCCCGTGCCCATTGGCGGCACCCCCCTCGCCGTCACATCCGCCAATCTCCCCTCGCTCCCCGCCCTATTATTTGCCGCGCTTATCGGCGGTTTGCTGTTGAATGTGATGCCTTGTGTCTTTCCGATCCTCAGCCTCAAGGCTCTGTCTCTGGCCAAATCCGGCAGCGATGAAAGGGCCGCCCGCGCCGATGGCCTCGCCTATAGCGCCGGTGTCATCCTAGCCACCACCGCATTGGGCGGCGGATTGCTGATCCTGCGCGCATTTGGGGCGCAGCTTGGCTGGGCGTTTCAGCTTCAAGAACCCAGTGTTGTCATTATCTTACTGCTGCTGGCCACCGCGATCACCGTCAATCTGCTGGGCCTCTATGAATTTTCCATCCCCAGTTTCGCCAGCAAAAATTCCGGCCAAAACCAAAATGCTTTCCTCACCGGCATGCTCGCCGCCTTTGTCGCCACACCATGCACCGGCCCGTTTATGGCCAGCGCGATGGGCGCGGCGCTGATCCTGCCGCCACTGTCCGCGCTGCTGCTGTTTGCCGCGCTGGGCCTTGGCATCGCCCTGCCCTTCCTTGCCATTGCCTTGATCCCGCCGTTGCGGCGGATGCTGCCCAAACCCGGGGCATGGATGGTGTGGTTTCGCCGGATTTTGGCTGTGCCGATGGCGCTTACTGCGGTTGCACTGGTGTGGTTGGCCAGCCGTTTGGGCGGCGACCATTTTGCCCTATGGGGGGCAATCTACGCCGCTCTGCTGATCTTTATCCTGTTCAAAATCGGCCGCCAACAGCAGCTTGGCCACTCACTCACCAAAATTCATTATGCGGGCCTCGCCGTCCTCCTGACCTTTGCGCTTGTCGTCATTCCCAAGACCATCCAGACCCCCACCGCCGAAACTGCCAGCATCCTCGCCTCGCAGCCCTATACCGAAGCAAATTTGGCCAAGGCCCGCGCCTCCGGCCATCCGGTCTTTGCCTATTTTACCGCCGATTGGTGCCTGACCTGCAAGGTTAATGAACGGGTGGCAATCGAACGCGAAGACACCAGCAAAGCCTTCGCCAAAGCGGGCGTTATCGTCATAAAAGGCGATTGGACCCGCCGTGATCCGGCAATTACCCGTTACCTCACCGCGCATAATGCCGCCGGTGTTCCGCTGTATATTTATTATCCGGCGGGCGCGGAAGGCAAGCAATTGCCGCAGGTGTTGACCCCGCAGATTTTGAGCGATGCGGCCAGATAGGAAAGGAAGAAGGAGTTCGCGCAGAGGCGCGGTGAAGAAGGGGAGGCGCGAAGGTGTTGTGGAATGTTGAGAAAGCTAGTTCCCGCATCGAAAACACGATAATTTATTGGATTTTATCCAGACTAGGCACCTCTACGTCTCTCTTTTTTCTCCGCGCCTCCGCGCCTCCGCGTGAACCACAGCTAAAAACCATATGTGATAGTAATGCACTATGGAGGAGGAATTGGGTCAAACCAGCTCCATCTCATCCCCCAGCGCCTGCTTTAATTTCTCCAAAGCCTGCGCTTTTAACTGATGCACACGCGGGATCGACACTTCCAACACCTGTGCGATCTCGACCAGATTCAGCTCTTCGACAAAATAGAGCTGAATCACCATCTGCAACCGTTCTGGCAGATCGGAAATCGCGGCAATCAGGCTTTCGCGCATTTCCTGATCGGTCAAAATCGCCAAAGCATCGGGGGTGGCATCGGCAAAGGCCATATTCTCATCCGAATAAGTCTCATCCATCGGTTCAAACCGCAATGGCTCGGCGGCATGGCGCAAAGCGCCCATTTCTGCCAGATTCAAACCCAAACCAGCGGCAATTTCCGCCTCGCTGGGATCACGGCCCAGCTCGCTGCGCAGCTGTGTTTCCTTGTCGCGCACCAACCGCCGCCGTTCCAATGCCCCGCGTGACAACGGCACTTGGCGGCGGATCATATCGACCATCGCCCCACGCACCCGCATCTTGGCATAGGCGGCAAAGCCGTCCTCATTCGGCCCGGCATGGCGCTGGGCGCATTCGGTCAAGGCGACCAGACCGGCCTGCATCAAATCTTCCAATTCAATGCCATCGCGGCCCGCGCTTTGCAGATGCCACGCCAGCCGTCGCACCATCGGCATAAACCGCCGCACCCGATCCGCCACCTCGCCGCCATTGACCGAACCATAGGCCGCCAGTGCCGCAAGCCTGCGTGATTTTACGGGAAAATTATGATCTTGGATCATGCCGCCATACTTTCTAATTCAGGAAAATTGTCATCGGAAGGAGCTGGCAGGGCGGGCGGCGCACGCGATTGTTCTTCCGCCCCGCCAATTACCGCAATCACCTCAATCGGCTGATTTTCCGGCAATTCGGCAATCGACAGCACGGTGCAGCCAGCGGCCCGCACCCGCAACAACATCGCCAAAGCGCGGCGTAAACGCGGCTGGACAATCAACACCGGCGCTGACAGCCCCTGCCGTTCGGCGACGATTGCCGCGACCCGCGTGCCAATATTGCGCGCCAAATCCGGCTCGACCAAAGGCGTCCCGCTGGCATCGCTCATCCCGCCCGCAATCATCGCCTCCAGCGACGCATCCAACGTAATCACCGCCAGCCGTTCCTGTGGCGCGCAAATCCGCCCGACAATCATCGCCCCCAAATCGCTGCGCAACATATCCATCAGCGCCGCATGGTCGGTGGTCTGTTGCACCCCCTGCGACAGCGCGGCCAAAATCGGCAAAGGATGACCAATTGGGATGCCATCCTCCAGCAAATTGCGAAAAATGCGGGTGATTGCCGAAAGCGACAGCGGCGTCGGATAGACCGTCTCGACCAAAGCCGCAGCCCGCTCTTTGACATTGTCCAACAAGGCCCGCACCTCATCCGGCCCCAACAGGCTTTGCGGATTTTCACAGAGCAACTGGTTCAATTGGGTGGCGATAACCGTGCTGGCATCGACGGTTAAAAACCCTTCGGCAATCGCATGATCGCGCATTGCCGGATCAATCCACAGCGCCGGACAACCAAAGCTGGGGTCACGCACCGCCTCGCCTTTGAGGGCATGATTGCTGCGTGCCTCGCCCGCATCAATCGCCAAAATCTTGTCAGAGCGGATAGACGCCCCGCCCAGCGGCACCCCGCCCAGCATGATCCGAAAATCATGCGGCGGCATCTCCAGCGAATCGCGCAAACGAAATTGCGGCACGACAAAGCCAAAATTCTGCGACATTTGTTTGCGCACGCCGGTAATCCGCGCCACCAGCGGCGCACCGCGTTTTTCATCGACCAATTGCACCAAACCATAGCCCAGCTCCAGCGTCACCAAAGTATGATCGCTGACATCTTCGAGGGTAATTTTTGACGGATCAAGCGGCGGCGGCGGGGCGGGCAGCGCGGCAATCACTGCCCTGGCCGCCCGTTTGCGCAATGTATTCCACAGCCAAAATGCCAACCCCCCAGCGGGCAGAAAAATGATCTGCGGCATGGCGGGAATGCAGCCAATCGCGGTTAAAATCATCGCCACTGGCAAAAACACCCGGGGATCGGCAAATTGTCCGCCAATCTGTCCGGCCAAATCACGGCTATCTGCCACGCGGGTGACAATCACCGCTGCCGCGATTGACAGCAACAAGGCCGGCACTTGCGCCACCAAAGCATCGCCGACCGCCATAGTCACATAACGCGCCGCCGCATCGGATGCGCTTAACCCGTGGCTTATCATCCCCAGACAGAATCCGGCGATGATATTGACCCCCAAGATCAACAGCGCGGCAATCGCATCACCTTTGACAAATTTGCTGGCCCCATCCATCGAGCCGTAAAAATCCGCCTCGGTGGATACTTCGCGGCGGCGGGCTTTGGCCTCTTCGCCGGTCACCAAACCAGCGGCCAGATCGGCATCAATCGCCATTTGTTTGCCGGGTAAGGCATCGAGGGTAAACCGCGCCGAAACTTCGGACACGCGGCCCGCACCCTTGGTCACCACCACCAGATTGATAATCATCAGGATCATAAACACAAACAGGCCAACCGCGAAATTGCCGCCAATCAAAAAGGCTCCAAAGGCTTCGATGACATGGCCTGCCGCGCTGCTGCTTTCATGGCCATGCACCAAAACCACCCGGGTTGATGCGACATTCAGCGCCAGCCGCAGCAATGTGGCAAACAGCAAAACCGATGGGAAAGACGAGAAATCGAGCACTTTCGCGGCATTCATCGCCGCCATCAACACCGCCACCGACAGGGCGATATTCAGGACGAAAAATCCATCGAGCAAAAAGGCGGGGATCGGCATAATCATCAAGATGATGATCGTTAAAATCCCCATGGGCAGCGCCAGTGAGGCGGGCCTGATGGAACCCAACACCGCCATCACAAGCCTAGTGCCTGTAGACGGCCATAGGCTGTGCGGACAAATTCTGGGGCAGCGCTGGTATTATCGCCTCCCAGCCTGACGCCCAGCCCAAAAGTGCTGCGCAAGGTATCGGCCATCGAATGATTGGCGACTGGCGAAGCATAGGGGGCAGAGCCACCATTTTCGGCTTGGGATTTCGTTGCGGCAAATTCACCTGCCATGCCGCCATTTTGTGCCGTCACCGGCATTTGGGTGCCGGTCAAATCATCCCAAGCGGCTTTCAGTTCTGGATTTTCCCATGGGTCGATTTTGGTCTCGGCCAGCGACGCATCCAGACTGATCGCCAGTTCATCCTCAACGTCGCCCTTCGCCCCCCCACTCACGCCCCCCAAAACTCCCATAGCGGTTGCCATCCGGCCCTTCATCATCGCCATCACTGTGCCGACCGATCGCGGTGCGCCGCTGGCGTCGTAAAAGACATTGCGATTGCTGGCTGCGGCACGCGGCAAAATTGCCGCTGCGCTTTGCGATGGATTTGCCGCCAACGCCGTCAGAAATTTCCCCGCGCCTTCGGCACCCAAAAAATGCGCCATATATAATTCACCGGCGTCGGGGGTGCGGCCCAATGTCCGTTGCAGGGCGGCGCTGTTATCCGTGGCCAAATGCGCCGCCATCATCGCCGATGCGCGGGGATCATTGCGCAAAGCCATCATTTGTGTCGATGAAACAGCACCATTAATGCCAATCGCCCCGCCATGTTTATCCA
>JBEAOQ010000304.1:0-5010 GCA_041164845.1 Pseudomonadota bacterium
CCATCGGTTTTGCGTTTAACCTCTTCCAGTGGCGTGGTGCGGGCAATTATCAGCATATGATCGGCGACATGGGCATTGGTGATCCAGATTTTCTCGCCATTGACCCGATAGCCACCGGGAACCCGTTCGGCGCGGGTTTTTAACGAGGTGGTATCAAGGCCGGTGTTGGGTTCAGTCACGGCAAAACACATTTTTTCCGCACCCGAAATAATCGGCGGGATCATCCGTTTTTGTTGTTCGTCCGTGCCAAACAACATCACAGGTTCCAGCCCGAATACCGGGCCGTGAATGGCCGAAGCCGCGCTCATTCCGCCGCCGCTTTCGGCCACCGCTTGCATCATCACCGCCGCCTCGGTGATGCCCAAACCGCTGCCGCCGACGCTTTCGGGCATGGCAATCCCCAACCAGCCCGCTTCGGCCATCGCTTTGTGGAAATCATGCGGATATGCGCCGCTGCGATCATGGTCCAGCCAATAGTCATCGGGAAAAGGCGCGCAATGTTTCAGCACCGCATCGCGGATATTTTGCTGGTCTTGGGTCAGGGCGAAATCCACAGCGGTTCCTTAAATGCAAACTGGAATGACGAATGTGTGATTAGCAGCGCCGCCCCCTCGCGGCAATCACCCGCCCAACCTATCGCCCGTCCGATAGGCGCATGTCACCATCTTGCCGATCACGGTGCTGCGGGGCATAGGGGCCATATGACCAATCCCTCCCCCATCACTACCCCCCATTTTGGCCCCCTAAGCGGCATCCGCATTGTTGATCTGACCGCTATGGTTTTTGGCCCCTATTGCACCCAGATCATGGCCGATATGGGGGCGGATGTGATCAAAATTGAGCCGCCAGCGGGCGATAATACTCGCTTTATCAATGCCGGCCCTGCCGAAGGGCTGGGCGGAGTGTTTTGCAATGTCAATCGCGGCAAGCGCAGCGTGGTGCTGGATTTGCGAAGCGATGCGGGCAAAGCCGCGCTGACCAGCCTGATCGCCAGCGCCGATGTGTTTATCCATTCGATGCGCGGCGCAGCGATAGCGCGGCTGGGGTTTGATTATGCGGCGGTGCGAGCGATCAATCCCAATATCGTCTACACCAATTGCTATGGCTATTCACGGCGCGGGCCAGACGGTGATAAACCCGCTTATGATGATACTATCCAAGCCGAATGTGGCATCCCGCATCTGCAAGGACTGATGACCGGCCAGCCCGATTTTGTCGCCACCATCATCGCCGACAAGGTCGCGGGACTAACTGCGTTATATGCCACAATGATGGCGCTGTTTCATCGGGAGCGGACGGGTGAGGCGCAAGAGGTTGAGGTCGGGATGTTTGAGACCATGGCCAGCTTTATGTTGGTCGAACATGCCAGCGGGGCCATGTTCACCCCCAAATTGGGGCCAGCCCATTATCACCGGGTGGTGGCGCGCAACCGCAAACCCTATCAAACCAAAGACGGTTATATCGCTGCGTTGGTTTACAATGACAAACATTGGCGGGCCTTTGTCGACGCAGTGCAGCCCGCATGGAATGGCCCGCAATTTGATCGGCTAGAGGATCGCGCCAAACAGATCGACCATGTCTATGGATTATTGGGGGAAACATTTCTGACCCGCACCACCGAGGAATGGCTGAAATTATTGGAGACATTGGAAATCCCCGCCTCGCGCTTGCAAACCACCGATGAATTATTTGCCAATAAACATCTGAATGAAATTGGCTTTTTCGAAACGGTGGACAGCCCGCAGGGGCCGGTGCGTTTTCCGGGCGTGCCGACATGGTTTTCCGCGACGCCGGGCCATGTCGCTGGCCCCGCGCCGCTGCTGGGGCAGCATACCGATGCGATCTTGGCGGAATTGGCGGGTGAGAATTGAACTATCCTCGTCGCCCCGTGCTTGCTTGCCCCAGCCTACGCGGGGGCAAGCAAGCACGGGGCGACGGTTCATCATATGTTAGCCCTTCCCTCCACACGCCCTATTCCCCGCATTGGGCACCGCCACAAAGGTCACACTCTGCGCGGGCAAAGTAACCGTTCCACGCGCACCAACCGGCTTGGCATTGACCCCGCTAATCCGCCCATCATCGGCCATGCTGGGGTTCTCGCCATTGATGCTAACCACCCGATCATCCAGCGTTTTGGCCGTGACGACATAGGCCGAAGCCCCCTTGCCCGGGGTTATCACCTGATCCGCCATACCCAAATTCAGCGCCAGCAGGGCCACGCCGCCCGACTTGCCGCGCAGACCCAAGCCACTTCTTAAACCCAAACCACTTCTTAAACCCAAGCCCCTGCTTAAACAATGCGCGTAAATTCGGGTATCGGCCAGACCCGTTTGCGGCGAGGCCAGCACCACCGGCCCCATCAACCGCGCCCACAGCACCGCCGCCCAATAATTGGGGCGCGGCATCATCGTGTCATAATCAACCAGCCCATAATCGGATGCCGCCAGCGTGTTGTGCATCACCACTTTCACCCCCTTTTGCGCCAGAAATCCCAGCTGGTTGAGATAGCGGAAAGTATCGCGGTAGGTGGACGCCCAAGGGCTGCCGCCGCAAGCCGCTTGCCCAGTTTCGGTCAGCCAAATATCTTTGCCGGGCGCATATGTGTCGCGCAAATCAGCGTAAAAACCATATTCCGTCTCCGTAGCGCCCAGCCATTTGGCCGATAGGGCATTGCTGGGGTCTTTGCTGCCCCCACAGCGCGGCGATACCGCGCCATAATGATGATAGGCGGTGGCATCAAAGCCGTCTTTAGCCAAGATCATCATATCCTTGCTGTTGATAAAACGGTGGCCAGCCATCGGCGGATGATCCGCCGCGCCGCGCATCATCCCGCCTTCGCCAACCCCGCCCGGCCCCAAAATTATCATGCTTGGCAGGGCTTTGCGCGCCCATGGGTGAAAGATAGAATAATCACGGGCATATTCCTTTGCACCATAATCAGCGGCAAACATATCCGATGCCAGTATATTCGGTTCATTGAAAAATTCTGCCGCCGCAATGGTGCCGCCCGCCGCTTTGGTCAGCGTGGCCAGCCTTTGCGCCTGTTCGCTGCGCCACACTCCAGCGGCATCGCGGGTGCCCATGCTGGCGGCAAAGCTGGTAACAATCGGCGCACCGACCGCCCGTGAAAAAGCCACCGCGCCGCGCCATTGGTCGCGGGTCAGCACTTGTTTGTAACCGGCTGGCGGGGCGGTGATTATCTCACCCTCGGCCGGCAAATAGCTGTTGATCGACCACGTGCCGCTGTATCGGACATAGGCCGGGGCCAGCGCCTTGGCCAGATGACGCAGACGGGGTGCCGCCATATCCAGCGGTGGCCGCTGGCGATACATCTCGCCCGCTGGCCCACCATAGGGTGCCCAAAAACGTCCGCCAGTAATTTCAACTATTTCAATGTTATAGCTTTGGTAACGGAGGTTCACACGTGCGACCTTCGCTAACTTCGCCAACGCCATCGGCGCATCCCCCGGCATCGCCGCCGCCCCTCCCGCGACCATGACCAAAGACAGAGCGGCTGAGCCAATCAAAGCCTTGGTTGGTAATTTCATCTCTCTCTCCTGAATCTTTGTCATGCCATCATATCATGTCAAAATTGGATGGCCATAAGCGATTCACATTCTATACAATTTTACAAAACATATTGCGCAAATCCACCCCACCAGCCATTCAACCAAAAAGCGGGAGGCATTTATGAACGACACCACGCCCGAACCGCGCAAAAGCGATTTAGGCACCGACATCACCCTGTTGGGGCCAGAACATGTCCGCCGCTATCAGGAAACCCATGGCGAGGTCGGCTATTTGTGGAATGGGGTCACGGCAATGTTGGTGACAACAAAAGGCCGCAAATCGGGCGAGATGCGGACAATCCCGATTATTTTCACCCAAGTGAATGATGCGCAAATTATCATCGCCAGCAAGGGCGGCGCGCCCGATCATCCGGCTTGGTATCTGAATGTCGCGGCGGATCCGCATGTCCGCGTGCAGATAAAAGGCGAAGTTTTCGCCGCCACCGCCCGCACTGCGACTGGCGATGAGCGCGCAGCCCTGTGGGCCGCCGCCGTGGCGCAATGGCCCGCCTATGATATATATCAATCACGCACATCGCGGGTCATTCCGGTGGTGGTGTTGGAACGTAAGGTTTAATGATGAGCGAGACCCGTACCCTTGACTCCATCCGCGTCGATTACCCCGCGCCTGCCCATGTGCCCCGCGCATTATGTGTGGATTTAAGCTGGGCTATGGGGATGCAGCCCAATGATCTGGTCGATCCCTATGCGCCGATGGGCTGGTTAAGCGGGCCGGAAATTCCGCGCTTGTTGTTTAACCCGCCCCCACCGGGCGGAGCGGGCGGTCTGGGCGGGATTGCAGGCAGCGGCAAGGGGTCATGGGTGGTCACGCATTATGCGGATATTGACCGCGTTTACACCGATAATGACGCTTTTTCGAACAAGGGCACGGCGGAGTTTCAGCGGCTGATTGGCGAGACTTTTCGCTCGATCCCGCTGGCGGTCGATCCGCCCGAACATAGCAAATATCGCCTCTATCTGATGCCGCATTTTTCGCCATCGCGGATCACCAAGATGCAAGAGCAAATCCGCGAAGTGGTGGTCGAAATGATTGATGCCGTCGCCGATCAGGGTGAGGTGGATATGGCGTGGGATTTTGGCCGGGTCTATCCGGTGAAAATCTTTATGGGGCTGATGGGCTTTCCACCGGCGATGTTTGAACAATTTCTCGATTGGGAATGGGATATTCTCCATTCGGGCACGCTGGAAAAAATGCAAGCGGCATTAAGCGGGGTTTTGACCTTTTTGCGCGGGTTTATCGCGGAAAAACAAACCAATCCTGATGAATTTTTGGTGTCCAGCATTGTCCACGGCCAGATCGAAGGCCGCGCCCCCACCGAGGAAGAAAAAATCGGCATGGTCTGGTTTTTATGGCTGGGCGGGTTGGATACGGTGGCGGCAACTATCAGCCAGATGTTCCGCCGGATGGCGATGCAGCCGG
>JBEAOQ010000305.1:0-6267 GCA_041164845.1 Pseudomonadota bacterium
ATATGATCGGCAGTTGCTTCGGCAACGGATCCCCGACTTCACAATCTAGAGGCACCTCGTTCTGGGGTGCCTCTTTTGTTTGGATGGTAGCGTAGATCGTTGACCGCAGCAATTCCTACCCCTCAAAAATCAACCCCCCCACTGCCCACAATCCCCGCATACCGCCCCAAACAGGCCACCGCGTGCATGTGCTCATCCGCTGTCACCCCTGCACAGCAATCCTCCAAAATCACCACCTCATAATCGCGATCATGGGCTTCGCGGGCGCCGCTGTGGACGACGCCGTTGGTCGATACGCCGCACATCACAATCCGTTCGATGCCATTGGCGCGTAAGATCGGTTCCAAAGATGTGCCGTAAAACGGGCTGACACGGTGTTTTATGATGTCAAAATCGCCCACCAATGGGGCCAGCATCGGGTGAACTTCGGTGCCCCATGTGCCCAGTTGGAAAATTCCATTGGCCCTTGCCCCCGAAAATATCGGCGAATTTGGCGGGCATTCGCGGTAATCGGGCGAAAATCCCACCCGCACATAGCCGACAGCTATTCCCGCAGCCCGCGCCGCTGCAATCGCCGCAGCGGTGTTGGCCAGCACATTGCGCGCCTTGACCTGCGCGCCATATCCCTTGGCACCAAAACCATCTTCGGCGACAATATCATTCATCATATCCATGACGAGAAAAATGGATTTTTTCATCAATTACTGCCCTTTTTGTGCCTCCACCGAATCGCGCAACTCCTGCCAGCCCGCTTCGATATGCCGCCGCGTGGCCAGCATCGCCGCGCCGCTGTCCGATGCGATCAGCGCCGCCACCATATCATCATGCTCGGCAGCTGCGCGGCTGACCCGTCCTTGCAATCCATTTATCAAATCAAACGGATAGCGCGCCCATAAAATCTGGACGAAATGCAGCGTTTGCGGCATTTGCGCGATGGCAAACATCCGATGGTGAAAGCGATAATTCGCCGCCCGCGCCGCGCCATTATCGCCAGCGTCATAGGCGCGGGCAAACTCCGCAGCCAATCCGCGCAATTCTGCAATATCCGCCGCCGTGGCATGATCGACCGCGCCGCAGACCAATTGCGTTTCCAAAATGATCCGCAAATTCAATACTTCTTGTGATGCACTGATGTCGAACGGCGCAACCGTCGCCCCGCGATAGCTGTCACCCGCGATATAGCCTTCGGCCTCCAACAGCTTCAGCGCCTCACGCACCGGGGTGATGCTGGTGCGCAATTGGTCGGCAATTTCCTGCTGTTTCAACCGCGCCCCACGGGCAATGCGGCCCGAGATAATCGCCTCACGCAGATAATCGGCGACCTGTTCTTCTTTGGTGCGAAATTGCATCGCTGGCGGTGGGTTAATCATGCATCATGCATAATCTGGGTTTGCACATAAGGAAAGAGGCTGACGCGCCGCGCAATCATCGCTATCTGGCCCCATGCGTTACACCCTTCTCTTGTCCTTTGCGATCTTGGCCACACCGGCTTATGCGCAATCCGCTTCTGAAATAATCGTCACCGGACGCGGGCTGGCCGAAACCCCGGCTGCGCCCGCCTATTCCAATCAAACCCTGACCCGCGACCAGCTAACCACTACCGCATCGGGCAGATTAGAAGACGCGCTGGCCAATATCGCCGGTTTTCAACAATTTCGCCGCTCCGACAGCCGCGCCGCCAATCCATCGGCCCAAGGGGTGACTTTGCGCGGTATCGGCGGCAATGCCAGCAGCCGCGCCTTGCTCACTTTGGACGGCGTGCCACAAGCCGATCCTTTCTTTGGTGCGGTGGCGTTCAGCGCATTGGATCCCGAAACCATCGGCACCATTCGCATCACACGCGGCGGCGGTTCGGGGGCCTTTGGCGCGGGCGCTTTGGCTGGAACCATCGCCCTGACCAGCGCAAACAGGCGCGACATAGCGTCGATAAATGCGCAAATATCCGCAAATCACACCGGCGACACCAGCCTCTCCGCCAGCCTAGCCCCAGTTTTGGGCGCAGGATATGCGATCATCAGCGGCAATTGGCAAAGCGGCAATGGGTATTTTACCACCCCCATATCCCAACGCAGCGCCGCATCGGTTCCCGCAAGTTATCACAGCTGGGCCTTTGGCATTAGAGGCGTCACCCCGATCAGCCCCAGTGTGGAATTGCAAACCCGCATCAGCCTGTTTGATGATCGCCGACGCTTACGCTTTGCTGGAGCCGATAGCGCCGCCGCTGGCCAAGATGCCAGCATCCGCCTGATCGGACGCGGAAGTTGGGGATTCGAGGCATTGGCCTATGTTCAATCACGCGGCTTTCGCAACGTGGTTATCAGCAGCACCACTTTTCGCCCGACGCTGGATCAATACCGCACCCCCTCCACCGGATTGGGCGGCAAGTTGGAATTGCGCCCAACGGTCGGAGGAAACCACACGCTGCGATTGGGGGTGGATAGCCGCATCGACAGCGGCACAGCCTATGAAACCGCGTTTAATGCCAGCAGCGGCGCGATCACTGCCCGCCGCCACGCCGGTGGCCGCAATAGCGATCTGGGCCTGTTTTTTGATGATGATTGGCGGCTGGGCGCGCTGACCCTAACCGCAGGATTGCGCGCCGATCATTGGTCAATTTCCGGCGGAAATTTCACCACCGCCAATGCAGCTGGAACCAGCACCAGCGCGCTGGATTACCCCAACCGCAGCGGGTCGCAGGTCAGCTATCGCAGCGGTGCTTTGTGGCAATTGGGCGGCGGATTGGCTCTTCGCGCTGCGGCTTACAGCGGTCTGCGCCTGCCGACATTGAACGAGCTTTATCGCAGCTTTACGGTCTTTCCGGTCACCACCTCGGCCAATGTCAATCTGCGCCCCGAACGTCTGGCTGGCTATGAGGCAGGGCTGGATTACGCCCCATCGCCGCATCTGACCATGGCCCTCACCGCCTATGACAACCGCGTGCATGATGCCATCGCCAATGTCACCATTGCCCTAAACCAGCGGCAAAGGATGAACATTGAAGCCATCCATGCATACGGAATTGAGGCCAGTTTCCAACTGTCCGCTGGTGCTGTTTCATTGGATGGATCAGCCAGCTGGACCAAGGCCAAGGTCGAAGCCAGCGGCACTGCCAGCGCCCTAAACGGCCTGCGCCCCGCCCAAACCCCGCAGTTCAGCGCCAGTGGCACATTGAGCTGGCGGCACACATACGGCCTCATATCGGCGACATTGCGGCATATTGGCGCGCAATATGAAGACGATCTGCAAAGCGACATCCTGCCCCCTGCCACCACTTTGGGCCTTTATGCAGAATGGCGAATGACCCGAAATATCCAGCTGGTGCTGCGCGGCGAGAATGTCTTTGACGCGGAAATTATCACCCGCAATCAGGCCGGATCATTGGATCTGGGCCAGCCAAGAACGGTGTGGTTTGGGTTCAAGGTGAGAAGTTAGAGCCTGATGAGACTAACCTCGTCGCCCCGTGTCAAGCACGGGGCGACGATACCCGTTAAACTCATCGCGCTCTAATCTCCCCCCCACCTCGTCGATTTGTATGGGTATTTATCCATGATACGCGGATAGGGGCTTGCGAAATTTGCGCAAAGTGTCATTGTTCAAAATATATAGTATAAAGCCGCAACCCACAGTGATTGCCGCACTGGAAAGGACACAGCTGATGCACCCATTTTTAGCCCCCACCCGGCGCACATTGCTCGCCGAAATTGGCCTATTGATCGGTGCATCCGCCCTACCCGCATTGGCCTTGGCGGTTCCGAAAAAAACCGCCAAACGCTTCTTGGCCGCCCCGCAATATGCCACTTTGCTGGCATTGGCCGATACAATTTTGCCCGCGACCGACACCCCGGGCGCGCTGGCGGCACAGGTTCCGGCGCGGATTGATGCGATGTTGGCCAAATGGGCCTCGGCTGCAACCCGCAGCAATGTTTTGGGCGCGTTGGATCGTGTGGAAACAGCGGCAAAGGCACAAAAAGGCAAAAATTTCAGCGCACTTAATGCCGCCGAACGGGCCGAATTGCTCAAACCCTATGACGCCGCAGCCTTAAAATCCGCACCGCCACCGGTGGGTGCTGCGAAAGCCAATCTCTTTTCCGCAGCCACCTATGTCACCGATCAGGGCTATTTCCAGATCAAGTCGCTGGTGCTTGACCTCTATTATTTCAGCGAGGTCGGATCGGCCAATGAGCTGGCCTATGTCCATGTCCCCGGCAAATTCCAGCCCTCGATAAAACTCACCCCGCAATCACGCCCCGAGCTTGGCACCGGCCCTTTCTGATCTGGAGTTATGAATAATGTTTGATGCAATTGTAATCGGTTCGGGCATGAGCGGCGGGATTGCCGCCAAGGAATTATGCGAACGCGGCCTCAAAGTTTTGGTGCTGGAACGGGGCCGTAAAATTGAGCATGGCACAGATTATAACGACCACCAAATGCCGTGGGAACTGCCCAACAACAACAAAATCCCCGAAGACGAGCTGAAACGCGATTACGCGATCCAAAGCCAATGCTATGCGGTCAATGAAGCCACCAAGCAATTCTGGGTCAAGGACAGCGAACACCCCTATACCACCCCCGAAGGCAAGCCTTTTGCCTGGATCAGGGGCTATCATTTGGGCGGACGCTCGATCATGTGGGGCCGCCAATCCTATCGCCTGTCGCCCCAAGATTTCGAAGCCAATGCCAAGGATGGCCACGGCTGCGATTGGCCAATACGTTACGAAGATCTGGCCCCGTGGTATGACCATATTGAAACATTCATCGGCGTGGCTGGCTCGAAAGAAGGCTTGCCGCAATTGCCCGATGGCCAATTTTTGCCGGCGTTTGAAATGAACGATGGCGAAAAACTGTTCAAAGCATCGGTGGAATCCAAATTCCCCACCCGCAAGGTAATTATCGGCCGCAATGCCAACCTCTCGGTGGCCCAGCCGCATCACGAAGCATTGGGCCGGACATCGTGCCAAAACCGTTCGATTTGCGAGCGCGGGTGCAGCTTTGGTGCCAATCATACCAGCCTCAGCTCATCACTGCCCGCTGCCGAACGCACCGGCAATCTGACAATCATCACCGATGCGATTGTCCATAGCCTGATCCAAGACCCCAAAACCGGCAAAATCACTGGTGTGCGGGTGATTGATGCCCATACCAAACTCGGCAAAACCTATGAGGCCAAGATTTTCTTCCTCAATGCCTCGGCGATTGCGTCTGCGCAAATTTTGCTCAATTCCAAAAGCGAGGCCAATCCCAACGGGCTATGCAACAAATCCGATCAGGTTGGTCGCAATTTGATGGATCACATGTATGCCCTGACCACCGCCGGATTTATGCCCAACTATCCGAAAGACAGCTATTATCATGGCCGTCGCCCGACCGGCATTTACATCCCACGCTTCCGCAATGTCACCGAAGAGGCCGATGGCTTTGTCCGTGGCTATGGTTATCAAGGCGGGGTGATGCGGGTGGGTGGTAAACCCAGCGCCGCTACAGCCGGTATCGGCCAACAGATCAAAGACAGCGGGCGCAAATTCGGCCCGTGGATGGCATTTATCTCTGGCTTTGGTGAAATGTTGCCCAATCCTGACAACCGCGTCACCATGTCTGCCAGCAATAAAGACAAATGGGGCATCCCGATTTTGCATATTGATTGCGCCCAAGGCCCGAATGAAGCCAAAATGGCCAAACAGATTTTGGCCGATGGCAAGGCGATGGTGCAAGCCGCCGGTGGTGTGGTCATGGCCCAAGCCGATGTCGCTGGCCCGCCGGGGCTTGGCATCCATGAAATGGGCACCGCCCGTATGGGCCGCGATCCGATGACCTCGGTGTTCAACGGCCATAACCAAGCCCACGAAGCGCCCAATCTGTTCTGCACCGATGGCGCAGCGATGGCCTCATCCGGCTGCCAGAATCCCTCGCTAACCTATATGGCGCTGACCGCAAGGGCATCCAAATTTGCAGCGGAAATGCTGAAATTGGGGTGAGTGTTCAGGGATGGCAGGAGCAGGGGTGATGCGGCTTGACGGCGCGGCGTTTGTTTGTGGGCGTTGAGGCCGTTTGGAATAAATCCCGCAATCCTTTATGGTGCCAAGCTATAATCATATATTTATGTCATATAAATTGCGTCATATGTGAATTCTTGCATGATATTTTCGCTACTATTGGTTTCAATCGTGCCATCCCCCCACTTTCCCTTGCCATCGCCCCCATCATCGGCTAACGGCCCGCGCTTCACCAACGTGAAACGGGTTCCCATTCAGGGGATTCGCCAACCAACCT
>JBEAOQ010000306.1:0-4126 GCA_041164845.1 Pseudomonadota bacterium
TCCTCGCCGTTCAATCGCTCGCCAACCCAAGCCACACATTTGGCAATGGCGCGGCGGCGAAAAAATTTGGGCCAGAGAAATTCACCGCGTTTCAACACCACATCCAATGCGGCAAAAAACCATTGCCAGCCTTTATGCACATGCGATGCCTGACTGGTCAGCGGTGATGGCTTGCCCGAAAACAGTTCGTCCACCCGCACCCCCAGCGGATTTTTGGCACGGGGTTTGAGCGCGCATAGCACCAGCAAAGGCACCACCACCGTCCGCGCCCAATAAGACATTTTCGACATGTGAATCGGAAACCAACGCGGGGCCAGCATCAATTCGGGCGGAATCGTTGGGACAGCCGCCCATTCGCCCGCCCCAAACAGCGCCAGTTGGATCCGGGTAAACACATTGCCCGCCTCGGCGCCGCCCGCTTGCAACACTGCCGCACGGGCGCGGGCCATATGCGGGGCATCGACATCATCACCGATCATTTTCAGCGCGAAATAGGCTTTGATCGTGGCGCTAATGTCAAACGCACCCAGATGATACAGCGGCCAGCCGTCATGTTCGGTGGATTGTATCCGGCGCAGATAATTGGCAATCTTCGCCTCCAGCGCAGCATCGACATCCTCACCCAAATAATGCCGCAACAGGACATATTCGGCAGGAATCGTCGCATCGGCTTCCAATTCATAAACCCAATGGCCATCCGGTTTTTGTTCGGCAAACAGCGCAGCGGCGGCGCGATTGACGCAAGCCTCAACAGCATCTCGATCAGGGGGATTTTGCGACACGAATAACCTTTGCATTAAAAGCCCTGCCCTCAAGTGAGGGTCATTAAAAGCCCTCCCCCTTGAGGGGGAGGGTTGGGTGGGGGTGGACAAAACTGAGCGTTAATGCACAAACTTTGCCTCTCCACCTTACCCTACCCCATAATCAATTTTGCCGCATTGTCACCAGACCGCAATGCGCCCTCTATCGTTGCGGGCAGACCATTTTGGACATAATCCCCCGCCAAAAACAGATTGCGCCAACGGGTGCGCGCCTCTGGCCGCAGCGCATCCTGCTGCGGCGTCGCGGCAAAAGTAGCCCGCTTTTCTTTGACTATTTGCCATGCAGGGATCGCATCATCCATCCCCAAAGCCCGCGCCACTTCATCCCAAATCACCCGTGCCAATTCCTCACGCGGCCTATCAATCACCGCATCCGCCGCGCTGACCGTCACCGAAATCCGGTCTGGATGACAGAAAATCCATTCGCTCATCGCGCCAATCAATCCCAACATTTCTGGCGCATCTTTTGGTGGCGCAATCGCAAAATGCGCGTTCAAAATGGCGCGATGTTCATCCGGCACGGTCAAATCGGGTAGCAACTCCCCCGCCACCCATGGCGGCACCGCCAGCACCACCGCCTCATCCGGTGCAATCTCCTGCCGCCCATCGCTCCATTCCAACCCTACAACCACATCGCCATCAAACAGCACCGCCTTCAACCGCCGCCCCGTGGCCAAAACTGTTCCCCGCGCCGCCAACCACGCCACCGCCGGATCAACAAAGGCCGCCGCCAATGTCGGCACCGCAATACGCGGACACATCGCCCGCCCGCCTTTCAACAGGGTTTCGCGCAAAACATTCGCCGCCAATTGCGCCGAAGCCTCCGCCGGTTCAGTATTCAGCGCCGCCAGCAATACGGGATGGATCAACCGATCCCAAACCGGCCCCTCCGCCTGCACCACAGCATCAATCCGCTGATGCCCGCCCTTTACCAAATGGCGCAACGGCCAATAATCCATCACCCCCGTATCCGGCACCCGCCGCGCTTTATCCAGCACCCACCACGGCAGCGGCCCATCATTGATTCGCACCTGCCATTTTGTCCCGCTGGCCATATCCATAAAGGCAAAACCGGCATGATCCGGCCCGGCCAGAGGCTCATGCGCGCCAATATCGCGCCGAAATGCCGCCACCGCCGCATTGCCCGACAGCACCAGATGATTACCATTGTCGATGGTCAGCCCCGTCGCCGCATCATCATAAGACCGGCATCGCCCGCCAGCCCGCGCCGCAGAGTCGGAAATCGCCACGGGGAACCCTGCTTTGGCCCCCGCCTTCACCCCAGCCTTGACCAAAGCAACCGCCGCCGCCAGCCCAGCCATGCCCGCACCCGCAATACTTGCCCGCGCAAACCTCATTTGTGAATTCGAAGCAGCCAACATGACCCAAACCCGTTCGTCCTGAGCTTGTCGAAGGACTGCTCTTAACATGAACGCTCTAAAGGAAAAAACCACCCTTCGACAAGCTCAGGGTGAGCGGAGTGCGTAAACAAGCCGCGTTTACTTAAACAAACTAAACCTTATCAACGACCACAATAACAATGGTTTCGACGTGCTAACCCGCACACGCGGCGCATTCCACCCCTTTGTCACCATCCGCTGCAACACATCGGCATAGGCCACTTCCATCAAACGCGGCGCGATTAAATGCCCAGATGGCCGCGCCCGCAATATCGCCCCCGCCGCCGCATAATGTTCCAAAGCCGGCCCCGCCAGCCAGCGCGCCGCCGCATCAATCCCCGGTAGATGCACCAAAGCATCGGGGGTAGTTGGCATAATCCCCGCCGCGCTCAATGCCTCGATCGGCAAATAGACCCGGCCTATGCCAGCATCCTCATCAATATCGCGCAATATATTGGTCAGCTGCAACGCCCGCCCCAAATGATGGGCCAGCGCCAGACCATTATCGCGCTCCATGCCAAACACCCGCACCGACAACCGCCCCACCGCCGAAGCCACCCGATCGCAATAAAGGTCTAATGTCGCATAGGATGGCCAGCGGATGTCACCATCAACATCCATCTGCATCCCATCAATCACGGCGATAAAATCCGCCATATCCAGCGCAAAATGCTTGACCGCAGCCGCCAAAAACCCCGCCTGTCCGGCATCGCGCCCAGCATATAGCGCCGTAACATCGCTCCGCCACTGATCCAGCGCCGCCGCCCGCTGGCTGCGATCCGCAGTTTGGTCATCGGCAATATCATCAACCAATCGGCAAAAACCATAAATCGCAAACATCGCCTCGCGCTCAGCCTTGGGCAGCACGCGCATTCCGGCATAGAACGAGCTGCCGGCAACATGGGCATGCAATTGGGCGGGGGTAAGGCTATTGGTCATAACAGTAATCGCCGCCAGCCATGACCCAGCACAGCCCGTAGCGCAAGCCATCCCGCTGCTATTTTCCCGTGGTGAACTTTTTCAGCCAAAGGATCGCGCCGCAACAGCACCTTGGTTAAATCCACTGCCAGCGCATGAATCACTGCCACCTCCGCTGCCAGCCGCCAATCCGCTATCCGACGGGCAAAGGGCGCAGCCTCATCCAGCAAAACCATTGTCCGCCCCGCCAATTCACCCATAATCGCCCGCAATTCCGCTCCACACCGCGCCGCAGCCAATGCCGTCACTGGCACCCCCGCCGCATCCAGCATATCTTGCGGCACATAGACCCGATCAATGGCGCGGTAATCCTTGCCGCAATCCTGAACATGGTTCAGCACCTGCAACGCCGCACAAAGCGCATCCGACAAAGGCCACAATCCGCGATCCTCACCATGCACATCCAACACAAACCGCCCCACCGGCATCGCCGACATCGCGCAATAGGCGATCAACGCTTCCCATGTCGCGGTGCGGTTGACGGTAACATCCTGTTCAAACGCCCCCAGCAAATCATGGGCATGGGCCAAATCCAAACCCCGCAGCCCAGCTATCTGCGCCAATTCCATCGCTTCTGCCGCGCCTTCTCCCGCCAATCCGCGCCGCATTTCGGCCAATAACCGCAATTTTTCCTGCGGCGCGGCAGTCGGGTGGTCGGCAATATCATCGCTGGCCCGGGCAAAGCGGTAATAGGCCAGTATCGGCGCACGGGCATCGGGCCGCACCAACCACGATGCAACAGGGAAATTCTCCTGTTTGTGGTTCTTACCGGATGACAGCGACGCGCTCATATTGAATCACCCAGAACGGCTTGCGCTCGACCCTTCCACATCCCACCGCGCCCAGCGTAATACATCACCGCCGAATATAGCGTGCAAATGGCATAAAACCCCGCGACCAGCGGCAAAGCCAGCCCCCACAGCGGCG
>JBEAOQ010000307.1:0-3667 GCA_041164845.1 Pseudomonadota bacterium
GCCCCTGCGCCTTGCGCCCTATCTGGCATCCGGATCATCGAGCTGGCCTCGCGGATCTCCGATGAATTTTGCGGCAAATTGCTGGCGGATTTCGGCGCAGAAGTCAGCACAATCGACCCCCCAACCGGCGCCGACACCCGCCACATCCCCCCCTTTTCTAATGGCGAAAGCACCCTCTTCACCTACCTCAATACCAATAAAAAATCCATCATCCTCGACCCCGCTCTCCCCGCCGACCGCGCCACCCTCCACCGTCTCCTCGCCTCGGCTCATGGGTTAATTGATGGGCATGACCGGCCTTGGGGCGAAGCTGCCACCCACCGCCATCTGATCCATCTCAACATCACCCCCTTTGGCCAAAGCGCCCCGCCAGATTGGCAAATTGCTCGCCCGATCAACGTGATAAACGCCGGCGGCTGGGCGTGGCACACCCCATCCGAAAGCGCCCCCGATATGCCGCCGCTGATGGGCGCTGGCCCGCATATGGCTGATTTCGAAGCGGGAATTGACGCCGCCTTGGCGATGGCCGCCGCGCTGTATCACCAGCGTCAGACCGGAACCGGCCAAGCCATCGACCTCTCCCAACTACAGGTGCAATTAAGCCGCGCCGATTGCGTTTTGGGGCGAATGCTGGCTGGGGACACCGAAGCCAGCGAAAGCCGCACCGCCTATGATATGGGTGGCCCCGCCGCCTGCTTCCCCGCCAAAAATGGCTTTCTTTACATTATCATAATGACCAAAGCCCATTGGCTGGCGCTGGTCGGGCTGATGGGCAATCCGACATGGGCCGATGAATTCCCCGATGATTGGCTGGAATATCACTGCACCCCCGCCCGTGTCGCCAACTTCCGTGCAAAATTCGCGCCATGGGCCGCCGTCCAAGACAAAAACGCCATTTCCGAAGCCGGACAAAGGCTGGGCGTGGCGATTGTGCCGGTCAATTCCGCCGAAGATTTGCCATATAATCTGCAATTTATCCATCGCGGCTTCTTTCAAACCCTGCCGGCCAGCGATATTGCGCTCCCCACCACCCCCTATCGCCTCAGCGCCTCCCCCACCCGCATCCACACCCCCGCCCCGAGCTTGGGTCAACACACCAAGGAATTGTCGCAATCTACTCCCCTCCCCACCCCAGATCCCCTCCCCACCCTAACCCCGCTCATCCCGAGCGAAGTCGAGGGAGGTGTATACGGAGACACCCCCTCTCGCGGCGGCCCCTTATCAGGCATCCGCATCCTCGCCCTAACCAAAGTCTGGGCTGGCCCCTATGCCTGCAAACTTCTCGCGCAACTGGGCGCAGAAGTCATCAAAGTCGAAAGCCGCAGCAACCTTGACGAAATGCGCGGATACGGCGGCGTGGACCCCGATTCCGCCCCCTATTTCCTCAGCATCAACCAAGACATCCGCTCGGTTCAGGTCGATATGAAAAGCCTGCATGGCTTGGAACTGATCCACAAAATGGTGGCAAAATCGGATATCGTCATCGACAATCTGCGCCCCGGCGCGTTGGAACGCAGCGGTTTGACATACGAAAATCTGCGCAAAATTAAACCTGACATCATCCAGCTGGCGATCAAAATGTGGGGCAGCACCGGCCCTCTGGCCTATCAAACCGGCTATGCCCCTTGCTTTGCCGCGCTCTCCGGCCTCAATTATCTGGTTGGTTTTGAAGGTGAAACCCCACGCGGCATGAATATCCGCTATGGCGATTCCACTGTCGGCGCATTCACCGCGCTGGCCGCCGTCGCCGCGCTGCACCACCGCAGCACGACTGGGAAAGGCCAATTTGTCGATGTTTCAGCGGTCGAAGCCATGTCCTGCATGGTCGGCGACGCGCTCGCCGCCTATGGCTTCACCGGCCAAGTGCCACAGGCCAGCGGCAATGCCGCACCGCATATGTCACCCCATGGCTGCTATCCATGCCAAAACCGGGGCTGGATCAGCATCGCCGTGGCCTCGAATGCCGAATGGGCGGCATTGGGCCAAATGCTGGGCAGCGCCGATTTCGCCGGGGACAAACGCTTTGCCACAACCGCCTTGCGCCAGACCCACCGCCTGGCGCTTGACACCGCATTGGCCCTGTTCACCGAAACCCACGACGCCGCTACCCTCGCCGAACACTTACGCGCTGTGGGCGTTGCCGCCTTTGCCAGCGCCCATTCGCTTGACCTCATCAGCGATGAATTCCTCTGGGCCAGCGGAGGTTATCGTCAAGTCACCGACCACCAAAACACTACCCGCCCAATCATCGGCCCCAGCTGGCGGATGCAGCCCTTTGAGGCCCAAATCACACGCGGCGCACCCAATTTGGGCGAAGATAATCACTATATTTACCGTGACTTGCTCGGCCTATCTCAAGCAGAATATGAAGATTACATCACGCGCAAAATAATCGAATAATCCAATTCCCCCTCCTCTTCAGAGGAGGGGAGCGAGACTTAGCAGCTTTGCTGCTTAGTCGCAGCGGGGTGGTGTTTCGCCCCAAACGCCAACCAACCCAACCGGAGCCGCCAAATGAAACTCTCTTTCTCCATGCCCAATATGGTCCGCCTCAAAGCCATGGGCCAACCGTGGGAACGCGACATCACCGGCGCGGATATGCAAAAACTGGCCAAATGGGGCGAAAAACTGGGCTTCTCGATGATATCCGTGCCCGAACACCACATCATCCCGCAACACCATGTCGATCTGTCCGGCGCGCATTATTTCAGCGCCTATCCGGGGATGAGCTTTTTCGCCGGCTGCACCGAGACTATCCGCGTCAACAGCTGCATCGCCATCCTGCCGGTGCAACACCCGATCATCACTGCCAAAGCTCTGTCCACCATAGATTTTCTGTCCAGCGGACGGCTGACCATCACCTTTGCCGTCGGCTGGCTCAAAGAAGAATTTGACCTGCTCGGCGTGCCATTCCACGAACGCGGGACCCGTGCCGAAGAATATATCCAAGCAATCTTGGCCCTGTGGACTCAAGAAAATCCGGAATTCGAGGGCAAATATGTCCAATTCAAAGATGTGGCGTTTGAACCCAAACCGATTCAACGCCCGCATCCACCGATCTGGTTTGGCGGCGATGCCGATGCCGTGCTGCGCCGCGTGGGCCGTTACGCCAGCGGCTGGTGGCCCTTCCTGACCAAACCCGCAGACATCCCCGCCAGACTGGACTTCATCCGATCCCAGCCCGATTACAACGGCCAGCTCACCGACATATTCTACGGCCTAGCCACCGCCCGCGTCGGCGATGGCCATGTTGTGCAGGATGACCCCAGCCACTGGCCAGGCATGTCCGCAGCAGAAATCATCGACCGCCTAGGCCATTTCAAAACCCTAGGCGTCACCACCAGCGGCCTGCCGATCCCCCCGCTCCCCTCGGCAACCGCCTATTACGACTACACGCAATGGGTGGCGGAGGAGATCATGCCCGCGATTGCGTGACAAAATATTCAAGCAACCAATTCCATGGGATATTCGTCATAGGTTTGGCCGTGCAATTCGCGTCCAGTTACCTTTTTATTCCGACCGCCCCATTGCTTAAAAAAGAAGGCTACATCATCTCTACGGCATAGAGAATGCAATTCATCGACCCATTCAGGCTCGATTAGTCGTGATCTTGGCCCGGACTCTCCGCCAACAATCGCCCAATGAATTCCCGATAAATTCACATCAC
>JBEAOQ010000308.1:0-2548 GCA_041164845.1 Pseudomonadota bacterium
CCCATCACGCGCATCGCATTGCGCGGTAATTTCTGCCGACAAAAACTTCGCCTGTTCGGGTCGCAGCGCCGCCCCATCGGCCAGTTGCGCCTGCACCGCCCAGATATTGGCCATCCCCAAACGCGAAAATTGCGACGCTGGCGCTCCAGCGACAATCCCGTCAAAATCCTTGGGAAACCGCCAGGCCTCGATCAAAGCCTGCCGCCCGCCATTCGAGCACGACATAAAATAGCTCTTATCTGCGGGCTTGCCATAATAGGCAGTGATAAATGCCTTGGCGTTGACCGTCATCTCATGCACCCCGCGCCAGCCATAATCGCGGATCAATTCGGGCCGCCCCTTGGCCCAAGTGCCATCGCCGCCGCCCGCTTGATGGCCGGTATCGGTCGATGATGATGCCATGCCGCCGGTAATGGCCCGCGCCATATCGGCATAGTTGATCGATCCAGCAAAGCCGCCATTGCCCACGGCATGATACCGGCCATTCCAATCCTTGGCGGGCAGCCAAATTTCGATGTTAATATCCGATCCCGCTTCGGGATGACCGCGCAAAATCACGCGGCAAAATGCGGGTAAACCCATCAGCGGCGGCCCCTTGCCCCCAGAGAAACTCATGCCATAAGCACCCGCCACCGCCAGATTGGCCGGTTGATAGGTTGCACGCACCAGCTCGGTCTTGGCCAATTTCACCGAGGCCAATGCGCTGCACCGCGAATCCACCGCCTCACCCACCGGCGCGGTCGTCGCCACAGTCTCGGTCACAGTTTGCGGCGCGGTTTGGCCAAACAACCCTGCGCTGCCCGCCAAAGCCCCGTTCATTGCCCACGACATTGCTAATACCGAGACCACCGCCCATTTCATTCCTGTGTTCATCAACCCACCCCCATTCAATATATTGAACAAATGTATACAATGAGACTCGCTATTTCATAAATTCAGCCCCAGTTGCTTGCAAAAATTGCGCCCAAAACGACCACCAGGCCACCGCGATGCTGCATTCCATAGCCTGTTTTTCGCCAAACCGCGCTACCAATTCGGCAAACAGCGCATCATCCACCCGCCCCGCCACGCTGGCCCGCGCAAAGCCAATCACCAGCTGTTGATCCTCGTTAAATCCAGCCAAATCGCCATGATTTGCCAGCAAATCAAGCTGCTCCTGCCCTATCTCTGCCGCCAATATATGCGGTATTCGCGCCTGATAGGCATAATCGCAATGAAAATGCCGATTGACCACCGCAATCGCCAATTCACGCAAATCCGCATGTCCACACCACGGCATATCCAACGCGATAAATTTGCTTAAGTCCGCCAATTTCATCGCCAAATGCGGATTATGCGCCGCCAGAGCAATCCCGGCGTGGCTGGGGTCAATCGCCCGCGCCGGCTGATCGGGAAACAGCTGGGCAAACAGGGCCGCCAACCCTTCCTTTACCGTCACATCCGGCTTGCCCGGATAATCCTCTGGCCGGTTAATTGTCGCTATCCGCGCCATATTCAACACCTTACCTGCAAAAATCCGCGACCACACCGTTCAAACTACACGCAATCACCAGCAAACAACAGTTCAAAATATGATGCAATATTGCAACAACTCCGACATATTCGACATGAAACAACCCCAAAACCCCCTAATTCACCGCAATTGTATCCACAAACCGTTTGCCAGCCGTGCCAAGTCGCCTATGCAGCAATCTGAATTTCAAAGGTTCAATCATGAACCAGCGTTTCACAGGGGGAGTATCCACATGCGCAAAATTCGTATTCTAGCTTTGGCCAGCGTCGGCGTCGTATCGCTGTCCATGCCTGCTTTTGCTCAAACAGCCAAAAAAGCTGACGCAGCGGTCGATGATGAAAAAGAAATTGTCGTCACCGGCACTTTGATCCGTGGTATCGCCCCTCCGGGCACCAACACGGTTTCGCTCAGCAAAGATGCCGTCGCGGCCTCTGGCGCGTCCACGGTTTCGCAAATCATGCAAACCATTCCGCAGCTTGGCTCGTTTAACAGCCTGCAAGCACCAAACCCCACCACCGGCAATTTCGTCACCAGCAACCGCCCGAACTTGCGCAATTTCCCTGGTTTCACCACCACTGGCAGCTCGGCGACCTTGATGCTGATTGATGGCCACCGCGTGGTTGGCATGGGCATTTCCTCGACCAGCCCCGATCTTGACGTGATCGCCCCCGGCGCAATCGAACGGGTGGATGTGGTTCCCGATGGCGGCTCCGCCATTTATGGCTCGGATGCGGTTGCTGGCACCATCAACTTCATCACCCGCAAAGATTTTAAGGGCCTTGAGGTCAATGCCCGCTATGGCTTTGGCTCCAACTACAAAACTTTTGATGCCAATGCCACTGCTGGCCATTCATGGGACGGCGGCAATATTTTTGTCTCCTACAATTACTCGCAACATGATGCCATCTATGGCCGTGACCGTGATTTTGTAAAAACCTTTCCGGCGGCGACTGGTTTAGCCATTCCTGTAACCTCGCTGGAATGCCCCGGCGGCAACGTCAATGTGCGCCTGTCCGCCGACGTGTATGGTTTGCC
>JBEAOQ010000309.1:0-2870 GCA_041164845.1 Pseudomonadota bacterium
ACAGCGGGGCCATCAGACGATTAAGCAATGACATGGGTGGTAACTTTCAAAATGGTTCAGCGTCAATTCAAGCGCGGTTGGCAATTCCTGCCTAATTGGATTGCCTTGGCGCGTGACAGGCTCTAATGCTAGGCCATTAGGCGATAGCTTTGGCCCATGGCAATGAAATTGGAGCAGGTAAATGCGGTTTGGCGTAAAATTCACAGCGGCTTTGGCCATCAGCACCGCTTTGCTGTCGGGTTGCGCGTCGATCAAAGACCATCGCGGCTTTCTGGTCGATCAAGCATTGGTTGATTCGGTGCAGGTTGGGGTGGACAATCGCCTGTCGGTGGAACGCACACTGGGCCGCCCATCCTTCATCAGCTCATGGGGTGATCCCGCCTATTATTATATCTCTTCCGACACCAAACAACGTGCCTTTGGCACACCGGTGGCGGTGAAACAGCTGATCCTGCGCATCCGTTTTGATGCCAAGGGCAATGTTTTGGCGGTGGATCGTGCGGGTATGGAGCGGGTGGCGCGGCTCTCCCCCGATGGCAAACACACGCCTACTTTGGGCAGCAATCGCACTTTTTGGGAAGATTTGTTCGGCAATATCGGCACTGTCGGCGCGGGTGGCGGCGGTGGCCCCAATGGCAGCAATACCGGCGGCGCACCGGGCACGGGGCCAAACGGAAGTTAATTCTGTTGCCGCTTGAACTTCTGAAACCACGCGCCATATCAGCATTATGGACAATCAAAAAGGCAGTCACGGCCTGATCCAGTGGCACGGCACCACCATTATCGGGGTGCGCAAAGCGGGCAAAACCGTCATCGCGGGCGATGGCCAAGTGTCGATGGGCAATACGGTGATGAAACCCAACGCCCGCAAAGTGCGGCGTATTGGTGAAGCGGGCAAGGTGATTGCTGGCTTTGCCGGAGCCACCGCCGATGCTTTCACCCTATTTGAACGGCTGGAACGCAAGCTAGAGCAACACGGTTCTAGAAGTGGGGGTGGCCAATTGATGCGCGCCGCCGTCGAACTGGCCAAAGATTGGCGCACCGATAAATATCTGCGCAATCTTGAGGCGCTGATGATTGTTGCCGATGCCGATACGCTGCTGATCCTGACCGGCAATGGCGATGTGCTGGAACCCGAAGCCAGCAGCGACACGGTGATTGCGGCGATTGGTTCGGGCGGCAATTATGCGCTGTCCGCCGCCAAAGCACTGGCCGATTATGAACAAGACCCCGAGGTCATCGCCCGCCGCGCTATGGCGGTTGCCGCCGAAGTCTGCGTGTTTACCAATGACCGCGTGACGGTTGAAGTGATCTAAAACCCTCTCCCCTTTAGGGGGGAGAGTTTCAAGGAAGAATATGAACGACAACCTTACCCCAAAAGCCATCGTCGCCGCATTGGACGCGCATATCGTTGGCCAACATGATGCCAAACGCGCCGTCGCCGTGGCCCTGCGTAATCGCTGGCGGCGGCAACGGCTGTCCGCCGATTTGCGCGATGAGGTCACGCCGAAAAACATCCTGATGATCGGGCCGACAGGCTGCGGCAAAACCGAAATTAGCCGCCGATTGGCCAAGCTGGTTGACGCGCCATTTGTCAAAGTCGAAGCAACCAAATTCACCGAAGTTGGCTATGTCGGCCGCGATGTCGAACAGATTGGTCGCGATCTGGCCGAAGAAGCGATCCGTTTGGAAAAAGACCGGCGGCGCGAAGCGGTGCGCGAGGCCGCATCAAGGGCGGCAATGGATCGCTTGCTCAAAGCCTTGGTCGGCGAAGGGGCCAGCGAGGCCACCCGCGAGAGTTTCCGCCAACGCATCGAACAAAAAGCGATGGACGAAACCGAGGTTGAGATCGAACTGGAAGATAGCCCTTCCATGCCCATGGACATACCCGGCATGGGCGGCGGTATCGGCATGATAAACCTGTCCGAGATGATGGGCAAGGCGATGGGCAAGCAAAATCTCAAACGCCGCAAGCTGAAAGTGCCCGAGGCTTGGGCACGGCTGGTCGATGAAGAATCCGAAAAACGCATGGATCAGGATGATGTGGCGCGGGTGGCGCTGCTCAATGCCGAAACAAATGGTATTGTTTTTATTGATGAAATTGACAAAATCGCGGTGTCAGATGTGCGCGGCGGTTCGGTCAGCCGCGAAGGGGTGCAGCGCGATTTGCTGCCGATGATCGAAGGCACCACCATCGCCACCAAATATGGCCCGATGAAAACCGATCATGTGCTGTTTATCGCATCCGGCGCGTTTCATGTCGCCAAACCCAGCGATTTATTACCCGAATTGCAGGGCCGCTTGCCGATTCGGGTCGAATTGAAAGCCTTGAGCGAGGCAGATTTTGTCAGAATTTTGTCGGAAACCCGCGCCAATCTGGTCGCGCAATATAGCGCGCTGCTGGCCACCGAACAGGTGACATTGGATTTCACCGATGACGCCATCCACGAAATTGCCAAAGTCGCGGCGCAGGTCAATGAGAGCTTGGAAAATATCGGGGCGCGGCGGCTGCAAACCGTGATGGAAAAACTGCTGGAAGAGGTGTCGTTTGAGGCGGAAGACCGGCGCGGCGACACGGTGCGGGTCGATGCGGAATATGTGCGCGGCAAATTGGCGGGACTGGCCAAAGACACCGATCTGTCGAAATATATCCTATAAATGATCGTCCCCGCCACCGCCGATGATTTCGCCGCTGTCATCGCGGGCCACGCCCCCACGCCATATCGGCTGGTGGCGGACAGCGTCATCGCACCGCCGTCCGTGATGACCATGCTGGCTGATTTGGCCTCCACAATCTGCGCCAATTTCACCCCCTCGGCATGGTTGATTATCGAGGAAGGCGAGATTGTCGGTTTGATCTCACTGGTGGT
>JBEAOQ010000310.1:0-8423 GCA_041164845.1 Pseudomonadota bacterium
ACGGGAAATAGAGGATGCCTGCGCTCAACTCAATGCCGCAGCGGCGGCGCAGGGGATATAGAATGTCTGATAGTTTAGATATTTGCGTGAATTTTATCACCGCCAAAGGCGCAAATATTGCCGCCAAGGGCGCAGTGGGTTCGCGTCTACTGGAAATTGCCCAAGCCGCCGGAATGGATTTAGAAGGCACCTGCGAAGGCCAGATGGCCTGTTCCACCTGCCATGTGATCGTCAATGATCGTGATTTCGCCAAATTGCCCCCCGCCAGCAATGACGAAGACGATATGCTCGATCTGGCCGCTGGCGTCTGCCGCACCAGCCGCCTGTCGTGTCAAATCACCCTGACCGCCGATCTGGATGGCATTTCCTTGCGAATTCCGGGGGAAAGCCGCGATATGCAGCGGGGCTAGTGGTTCGTTTCTCACATTTGCATCCCTTTTGGCTAGATCGGAGCAAATGTTAGAAACATAAGAACCACTGGCATTATAGTGTTTCTAGTGGATTTTATGATTTTGACATTTGCTAACGAGCTAACCGATAGAGGGGTGCAAATGTCAAAATCAATCCACTAGTGCATGATGAGATTCACCGGTCAAATAATGATAATCAAGCTTCGACTCCCCGCCTTCCCGGGAATAACGAACGCTATTTTTACTAGAATTTCTTTGAAATTCAACACATTCTAAAGCATCGTCCTAATCTCCGCCCGGAGCATATCTTTTCGGATTTTCCCCGATGCCGTGCGGGGAAAGTCCCCGACGAACACGAAACGCTCCGGCGTCTTCTGCTTGGCAAGGCCAGATGCGGCGATATGCGCGGTGAGGTCATCAGCCGTCGCTGTGCCGATGATGTAAGCGCAGACGCCCTCACCCAGACGGGCGTGCGGCATCGCAACCACCGCCGCCTCTTGCACTAAGGGGTGAGCGGACAGCACATCCTCAATCTCCTTTGCGCTGATATTCTCGCCGCCGCGAATAATCAGGTCTTTCTTGCGCCCCGTGATTTGCAACGCGCCGTCAGGGGTGATCCGGCCGATGTCACCGGTGCGAAAATATCCATCATTCGTGATCGACTCGGCGGTTTGCGCGGCGTCCATGTAGCCCATGAACATGGCAGGGCCGCGTGCGAGGATTTCGCCTTCCGCGCCCGCAGCGACATCACAGGCGTCATCATCAACAATCCGCACTTGATAATCGACAATCGCGCCATCGGTGGTGGCCGCGAGATGGGCATCGGTGTCCGACGGATACCCCAAAGTTACCAGCGGCACTTCCGAACTGCCGAACACGCGGAACGCACGGGCATTGGCGAATGCGGCATTGGCGGCAGGAATCACCTCATCTGGCACCGCCGCCCCGCCGCACGCAAAGAAGCGGAAGCTCGGCAAGGTCTTTCCTACCGTGCGCGCAGCATTTGCCAGTTCGGTGAGGAATGGTGTTGCCGCTACCGTGCCCGCCACCTCGTGCTGCTCAATCAGCGCCAGCGCATCGCCAGCGTTCCAGCTTTCCATCAGAATCGTCCGCGTCCCAACAATCCAGGGCGTTTCCAGCCCGTTTGAATAGCCGCTAACATGGGTGACGGGCGACGGCATTATCATCGCATCGCCCTCCTGCATCCCCCAATGACGGGCGCTTTCATCGACTGCGCGGGTGAGGGAATTATGGCTGTGCAGAACCGCCTTGGGGTGGCCTGTGGTGCCAGAGGTGTAAAGCAGCAGCTTCACCCCACGCGGATCAACCTTCGGGCGCTTGAATAAGGTTCCTTGCCCGTGAACCAGCATTGCGTCATATCGCAACATCCCCTTGCGCGCCCCTCGGACGATGACGATATGCTGCAAATCTGGCAGCCCGCCGCGCAACCGCTCTGCCATTGCGGCGTAATCATAGCCGCGAAATTCGCTGGCGATGAACAATAGCTTTGCGCCGCAATTGGCCAGCATCATGCCGACCTCGGCATCGCGGTTTATGTGGACAATCGGGTTGATGACAAGGCCGGATGCTGCCGCTGCGAGGTTGATCACCGCCGCCTCCACCCAATTGGGGGTAATGAAGCTGATCACATCGCCTTGCACCAGTCCCAGCTGCGCCAGCGCGCCCGACAGCGCCTGCGCATCTGCCCAGATTTGCGCGCGGGTAAATTGGGCCTCTCCCGCGACATAGACGACGAAATCGGGATCCTTAACAGTCAGATCTGCTGCCATATCGGCCAAAGTCTGGTCGCGCCACAAGCCTTGGGCGTATCGGTCAAGATGCAAAGTGGGAGCATGTATCATCATGCCATTGTGCGGATGGCGCCCCGCCAATGCAAGCTATCACAAGCGCCGGTTATCTCCCCAACCTGTGACTCATCGCAGCTTGCTCCGCACGCATACCCCTGCTCAAATGCGAGCAACAGGACTTAGACCTTTACCCGATCAGATTTGCACTTTCTGATTGGGTAAGGGTCTAAATATGTGAATAGACCCTTCTTTCTCGATCAGTCTATATCACAAAGTGATTCAATCTGATCGAGGAAGGGTCTAGGAGAACGTGAATGGATCACCAAACAATCGGCAATGTGGCAGAAATCATGCTCGATTATGTCGAGAACGACAAAACCTTTATGACCGATAAATTCCTTTCGGTGCCGACCAGCAGCTACACCGACGTCGATCAATGGGGTGCGGAGATGGAGCTGATCTTTAAGCGCGTGCCTTTGATGCTGGCGCTCTCCTGCGAAATGCCCAATCCCGGCGATTACAAGGCGATGGATGCGGCGGGCCTACCCGTGCTGATTACCCGCGACAAATCGGGCAGCGTGCGCGCCTTTCTTAACGTATGCGCGCATCGCGGTGCGCCGGTGGCAACCGAGGGGCTCGGCAATTGCCCGCGTTTTACCTGTATCTATCATGGCTGGACCTATGGCCCGGATGGCAAGTTGATCGGCGTGGCCGATGCCCATAAATTCGGGCAGATTGATAAAGCGACCAAAGGGCTGAAGCAACTGCCGTGTGAAGAGCGGTCGGGCCTGATCTTCGTGGTGCTCACCCCCGAAGCGCCGCTGGATTTGGATGCCTATTATGGCAAAATGCTCGACGATTATGAGGGGCTGGGTTTCAAACATTGGCACTTCCTTGGCAGCAAGGTGATTGAGGGCGCAAATTGGAAAATAGCTTTTGATGGCTATCTTGAAGGCTATCATTTTTCACAGCTCCACCCCGAAACGATTGCCCCGCGCACACCGTCCAACGTGACGCATTACGAGGCCTTCGGCCCCAATCTCCGCATCGGCTTTCCGCACCGTGCGATCACCAAGCTGCGCGATATTCCACGCGAAAAATGGGGCGATATGGAGAATGACGGCTTCGATTTTGTCCGCATTTTCTTCCCCAATGTGTCCGCATTTCTTGCGCCGGAAATCACCCAGATTGCCCAGCTTTTTCCGGGGCCGACGCCGGATAAAAACCGCACGGTTTTGCTCTATTGCCGCAAAGACCCGCCCAAGGACGCCGAAGACCAGGCCAACACCGAAGCCGCGATGAATTTTTTCCGCGATGTGACGTATAATGAGGATTATCTGATCGGCCTGAATATTCAAAAAGGGTTGGAATCAGGCGCGCATGATGAATTGATTTTTGGCAAGAATGAGCGCGGCAACCAATATTTCCACGAATGGGTGAAGTGGTATTTGCAAGATGACGCCAGCTTGCCGAAACCGGTGCTTTGATCTGTGTCATTACCGAGCACCGTTCGTCCTGAGCCTGTCGAAGGACTACTCTTTACGTCGTCAGCCTTTGCAAAGAAGGGCGACCCTTCGACAAGCTCAGGGCGAACGGTTCTTTTTGTTCTTAAAGTTACCATTGGATAATATATGGCTATTCTCGGGTTTCATCATGTCGCAATTTCCACGCCTGATTTGGATCGGGCAATTGCGTTTTACACCACGGCTTTTGGCTTTGAGCGGGTGTTTGATCTGGAATGGCCCAAGGGTGTGGCTGAAATCGACGACATGATGGCGCTCAAAGACACCGCCGCCCGCGCCGCTATGCTGCGCACCGGCAACAGCTTTATCGAATTTTTCGAATTCACCTCGCCGCCGCCTACGCCGCAACTGGGGGATCGTCCGGTTCACAATCATGGCATTACCCATCTGTGCATCGCGGTCGATGATGCGGTGGCCGAATGCACGCGGCTGGCAAAGCTTGGCCTGCGGCTGCATTGCCCGCCATCGCCGCATCCCGATTCGCCGCTGGCGGGCACCTATGCCCGTGATCCAGATGGCAATGTGATCGAGATTCTGGAGGTGCGCGATCCCGCAAACCCCCTTGCTTTTGCCAATCGCCATTTTGCCAAAGCCGAGGCGGCGGCGTGAACCGCATTGCGCTTGCCTCGGGCGTAGTGCCGGAATTTGGCCCGGTAGAAACGATTAAGGCTGCGGTTGCGGGCGGTTTTGATGCGGTGGGGCTGTGGGTGGAGTCAGAGCATTGGACCGCGACCACCATCCGCCAAGCCAAAGCGGCACTGGGCGATTCAGGGCTGGAACTGCTGGATGTCGAAGTGATCTGGATCAAACCCGATAGTGATATGGCGCTGCATAAACGCAGCATCGACATTGGCGCGGAATTGGGCGCGAAAAACATCCTCTGCGTGTCGTCCGACCCCGATATGGGCGCAACGGCGGCGCGGCTGGCGGAATTGTGCCAACATGCCGAAGCTTCGGGCATCCGGGTGGCGTTGGAGTTCGGTATTTTCACCGAGGTGAAGACCATCGGTATGGCCTTGGCAGTGCTGGATGATGTTGCACATCCTTTGCGGGCGTTGCTGATTGACCCGATCCATGTGGATCGCTCCGGTTGCACGCCAGCGCAGATTGCCGCTGTGCCGCGCGCGCTGTTGCCCTATGCCCAGTTTTGCGATGCGCCCGCCGCACGGCCCGATCCCAATGATTTCAATGCCATCATCACGGATGCCATTGATTTGCGCGAACAATGCGGCGCGGGCGCGCTGGCACTGGCACAGATATACGCTGCGCTGCCCGTCCATATCCCGCTAAGCATCGAATTGCGCTCAAAGGCGCTGCGCGATGCCTATCCTGACGCTGGCGAACGTGCAAAAGCGGTTGCGCAGGCAACGCGGGCGTGGATGAAGGCGAATGGCGCCGACTAGGGTGTGATGCATTTGATTGAATCGCATCATGCTCTATATCTAATTGTGGTCGCGTGATTTATTGACAAAAACCGGTTCCCACCCTTCGACAGGCTCAGGACATGCTTTTTGTCATCACGCTCTAAATCGCGGTAAAGCCGCCGTCGATATTCAGCTCGCTACAGGTGACGAAACTGGCGGATTCGGAACACAGAAACACCACCCCGCCGCCCATTTCATCGGGGCGGCCCAGACGTCCGATCGGGTGGCGCAAATTCATGCCAGCAATGATCGTCTCGACGCTCTCGCCCGCGCCGAGTTCGACATAGCGTTCAAAAATCGAACTTAGCATATTGGTTTCAATCCCGCCCGGATGCACCGAATTGACGCGGATGTTGTAACCCAAAGCAGCAAATTCCGCGCCCATACACTTGGTCAGAAGTTTGACCGCGCCCTTGCTGGTGCAATAGGCGGCGTTGAACGCCGAGCCACGTTGCCCGCCGACCGACGAGAAATTGACGATGCTCGCCCCGCCCTTGCGCGCTTTGCCGCCTTCTTTCAGCAACGGCAGCAGTGTCTGTGTGCCGATGATGATGCTGTCAACATTGACCGCATTGACCCTATGCCATTCGCTTAATGGGGTGTCCTCAATCTTGGTGACAATCGAGATGGCGGCGGTGTTCACCAGTGCGTCCAGACGGCCATATTGCGCCCGCACCAGCGCCTCCAGCTTGTGCCAATCGGCCTCGCTGGCTACATCATGTTGCAGATAATGATCGGCAGCGATGCCCGGTGCTGCGGCGGCCAGATCGGTCGCCACCACGCTAGCACCGGCGGCTGTCAACGCTTTGCACAATTCGCGGCCAATACCACCCGCCGCGCCGGTGACGACGGCAATGCAATCGGGAAGGGAAATGCTCATCTTTAAACTCCTATTGTGCCGTCCAGCCACCATCCATGATTAGCTCGGTGCCGGTCATAAAGGCGCTGTCTTCGCTGGCGAGGAAGAATACGCCCGCAGCGAGATCGGTCGGCTGGCCAAGCCGCCCCAGCGGTGTCAGAGCAATCATGCCGTCCTTAAGCTGCTGCACGCTGTCGGCCAGTCCCTGATCGACCAATGCCTGAAAGCCATTGTCCATCATCGGCGTTTCGATCATCCCGGGGTGCAGCGAATTGGCGCGGATCGGCATTTTCTTGGCGGCGAATTCAAGCGCAATGCCCTTGGTGAACAGCCGCACCGCCCCCTTGCTGGCATTATAGGCCGAGGTATCGACCGCGCCGACGATGCCATACATCGAACTGACATTGATGATGGCCGCACCCCCGGGCACCTCGGCACCGCTCTTTGCCAGCAGCGGGGTAAAAATCTTCACGCCAAGGAATACGCCATCGACGTTGATCGCCATGATCCGCCGCCAATCTTCCATCGCCATCGTCTCAACCGGGCAGGTTGGGCCGATCCCGGCATTGTTGACCAGAATGTGCAGCTTGCCGTGGCGCGCGACGACATGCGCCAACACGCGGGTCCAATCCTCCTCCTGCGCGACATTGGCGGCAACATAGCTGGCCGCATCGCCAAGCTTTGCCATGGTAGCCGTGACTATATTGCTATCGGGCGCATCGAGATCGGTCAGCACCACTTCGGCCCCTTCGGCCAGAAAACGCGCAACAGTGGCAAGGCCAATGCCGCGCAATCCTCCCGAAACCAGCGCGACCTTACCGCTCAACCTATGTGCCATTTGTCCGTTCATACGCCCATCATCCCCGCTGTTGTTGCACCATCAATTACATATTCGCTGCCTGAGATGAACGCCGCGTCATCCGAAGCCAGAAAGGCGACCAGTTTCGCGATTTCATCCACCCCTGCCATGCGTTTCAGCGGCGACATGCCCTCATAGGCCCCGCGTGCCGCCGCCGGATCATCTGCGCCCTCGATCAGATTGACGATCAAGGGCGTCTCGACCACCCCTGGCAGAATGGCGTTGCAGCGGATTTGATAGCCCTGATTGCCGCAATGCACCGCCACCGATTTGGTCAGCGCCACCACCGCCGCCTTGGTCACCGAATAGGCGATGAAATTGCCCATCGCACGGTGGGCATTCATCGAAGAATTGATGATGATCGAGCCGGTGGCGCCACCGGGATTGTCTTTCATCAGCATTACCGCAGCGCGTGCGGTTAACATCACGCCAGTCAGATTCACGTCCACCACGCCCTGCCAGCCTTCAAAGCTGATTGATTCGATGCTGCCATCGCCCGCTTCCATCCCAGCATTGGCAAAGGCGATGTCGAGCCGGCCATAGGTGCGGCGAATCTCGTCCATCAAGGGCTGCCAACTTGCCGGGTCTTGCACCCGCTGCGGATAAAATTGCGCGCCGGTCTCGCTGCAAATCTGTGCTGCGGCTGCGGCATTTGATCCGGTGAATATCACCCGCGCCCCTTCCGAGGTCAGCCGCCGCACTGCTCCTGCGCCAATTCCCGAGGTGCCGCCGGTAATCAGGGCTATTTTGCCATCCAATTTCTTGGTCATAAATCTCTCCTACGTGATGGAATGACAGCTTTAGCCGGCGATTGAACCTATAACTTTCGACAAGGTGACGCGGCGCATAATCTCGTTCACTCTCACCTCAAATTATAATGATGCCAAAGAGTGTAAACCATGACCGTTGAACCCCTCCTATCCCGCTATGCGCAGGGCTTTGATATGCCTGTGCGCGGCGATGTCATCACGCCTGATCGCTATTTTTCTAAAGAATATATGGACTTAGAGAATAAAAACCTCTGGTCGCGTGTCTGGCACCTTGGTGGCGTGCTCGCCGATTTGGAGGAGGAGGGCGATTATATCCGCCATAATCTTGGCAAAGAATCGGTTATCATGATTCGGCAGCATGACGGTTCAATCAAAGCATTTTTTAATGCCTGTCCGCATCGCGGCAATCGGCTGGTGCATGGCGATATTGGGGGCAGCGCGCGGATCACCTGCTCATATCATGGCTGGCAATTTACGCCTGATGGGGTGCTGGCGCATGTGCAAGATGCTGATGACTTCCCCGGCGGCAATCCCTGCGGCAAGGTGACGCTTACACAGCTGCGCTGCGAAACTTGGGGGCCTTTTGTATTCTACACTATGGACGCCAACGCAAAGCCGCTGCTTGCGTGGCTCGACCCGCTGCCTGAGCGATTGACGGGCTATGGCTTGGACAATTGGGTGCGGGTGATGCATCTTTCTGCCGATTGCGATTTCAACTGGAAGATCATCCGCGACAATTTCAATGAGAGCTACCACTTGCCGACGATCCA
>JBEAOQ010000311.1:0-3116 GCA_041164845.1 Pseudomonadota bacterium
TTTGGTCACCGGCGCCCCTGCTATCCCCGCTGCATAGACCCCCTTATTTGCCGCCAACATTTTCAGCGTCATATATCCACCATAAGACCAGCCAAATGTCGCAATTTTCGCACCATCAACAAAGGGCAGTGTTTTCAAATATTGCGCCCCGGCCAATTGATCGGCGACCTCGACACTGCCCATCGCCCGGTAAATCTGGCGTTCGAACGCCACCCCGCGATTGGCACTGCCGCGCCCATCAATCTCGAAATAAATGAACCCCTTGGCGACAATTGCCTGCGCCAAAGCTCCTGTCCAGCCCTTGTAAACCACCTGTTGATGCGGCCCGGCATAATGTTCAAAAAACACCGGATAGCGTTTGCCCGCTTCCATCACCGGCGTCATCATCTTCCAATGCAGAATGCTGCCGTCCTCGGCCTTGATCGTGCCAAATTGCGGTGCGCGATGCGCCGCCAAATAGGGCGCATAGGGATGCGCCGCGCCAACCGCATTTTCCTCAACCCAAGCCAGCCGCTTGCCCGTGCCATCGGCAATATAAGTCTGCGACGGCTGCGCTGGCCCATTGCGTGAAATCAGCAAAGTCTGCCCCGCCTTGTCCATGCTTGCGCCATTGACATAGCCCAGCTCGGTCAGGCGCTGCGCATCGCCAGTTTTGTGCAAATCTAACGCATAAACCTGCGGGGCCAGCTGGTCATCGCGTGTAGCGGTGAAATAAACCCGTCCGGCCTTTTCATCGACCCCATCCAATGACGTCACCACCCATGCGCCCTTGGTCAATTGCCGCCACGCGCCCTTTGCATAATGATACAAATGGCCAAAACCATCGCGTTCCGACCACCAAATCAGGCTGCCATCCTTCAAAAATCGGTAATTATCGGTCAATGCCGTCCAGCTTTTCGGCGCAGCTTCCTCAGAAAACAACACCACAGATTTCCCCGTTTCCGGATCAACCGCCAACATATCCAACCGCGTCTGGATGCGGTTTTGCCGCTGGACATACATGGTCTTGCCATCCGCTGCCCAATTGACCCGCGCCAGATAAATATCCTTATCTGCTCCCAAATCGACCTGCATCCGTGCCGATCCATCGGGCCTCATCACCCACAATGACACCTCGGCATTGGCCGATCCCGCCTGTGGATAGCGTTGCTGATAGGTTGTCGTGCCCGTCGCGCCAATCGCTGCACGGGTCAAAATCCCCACCTTGGCCTCGTCAAACCGCTCGACCGCGACATGCTTGTCATCCGGCGACCACCAAGTGCCAATAAACCGCGCCATTTCCTCTTGCGCGGCAAATTCGGCCTCGCCCCAATGCACCGTCTCGCTGGCCTCATCCGGCGTCACCGCCACCGCAGCCGCGCCAACTGCCCCGATAAACACCCGCCGATCGCGCAGAAACGACAGATAACCGCCCGCCGGACTCAGCACCGGATTCAGCACCGCGCCGCCAGCAGCGTCCAGTTTTTTCACGCTGCCATCCACACCAGCTAAAAACAAATCGCCTTCCAATGGCACCAAAATCGACTTGCTATCCGCGCTCCAGCCATAGGTGACAATGCCCTTGAGATCGCCAATCCGCTGGCGCTCGCGCTGCATTTTCTCCGCCTCTGACAGCAGCTTACCCGACGACAGCTTCAGCGAATCGACCAACATCCGCCATTCCCCCAATTTGCGGTCAAACCCCCACAAATCATAGCGTTCGCGGTCATCGGCGCGATTGCGCAGCAAAGTCAGATAGCGCCCATCCGGCGACAGCTTGACCCCACGCGGCGCAGGGCCATTCAGGCTGGGGCTGGCAAACACGCGTTCCAATGTCAGCACTTTGGCCGCCACCGGCGCAGACTCCGTTTGTGATGGGGCGGCACTCACCGCCGCATCCCCCGCATGTGCATAGGGAACCGACAACAGGCTGGCCGCAAAGGCAAAACACGCAATACGCATATCATTCACTTCCCCCAACAACGAAAATTAAACAGTCGTCATTCCCGCGCAGGCGGGAATCCAGCCAACAAAAAACGCCGCGAAGCGCCGTCATTCACAATCCCCCATCGCACCCCTACAGTCCCCAATCCTTCGACCAACACCCCACCCCCATCGGCCAAAACATCAAAACCATAAAAAAAGCGCCCCAGCCTATCCAGCTAGGACGCTTTTTTACGGGGTTCCCGCAATTTGCGTTTCGCCTAGCTGACCTTGGTCACTTTACGTTCAGCAATACGTGCGCGTTTACCGGTGCGGCCACGCAGGTAATAGAGCTTGGCACGCCGGACAACGCCACGGCGCACCACGGTAATGCTTTCAATATTTGGCGAATAGAGCGGGAATACGCGCTCAACACCCTCACCGAACGACATTTTGCGCACGGTAAAGTTGGAGCCAATGCCCTTGTTCGAACGCGCAATGCACACGCCTTCGTAATTTTGCACACGGGTGCGTTCGCCTTCGATCACCTTCACGCCGACTTTTACGGTGTCGCCGGGACGGAAAATGGGAATGTCTTTTGCCGCTTTAGCAATTTCTTCGGCTTCAATTTGTTGAATCAGGTTCACCTGACTGGTCCTTCTTTTCATACCGCGCGCCAGAGGCAGACTGAACCCGAACGCCCGTATGACGTTCCCAAAGGTCCGGCCTGCGTAACCGTGTGTCATCCTCTGCCTGACGTTTCCGCCAAGCAGCGATTTTCGCATGATCCCCCGATCGCAGCACTTCAGGGATCGCGCGTTCTTCCCACAAGGCAGGCCTTGTGTAGTGCGGATATTCCAACAAGCCGTTCTCAAACGACTCTTCATCCCCACTAGAAGCCGCGCCCATTACGCCAGGCAGCAACCGAATGCAAGCATCAAGCAACATGATCGCCGCCGGTTCACCGCCCGACAAGACAATATCGCCGACCGACACCTCTTCGATCCCGCGAGCCGCAAAAATCCGCTCATCAAAGCCTTCAAAGCGCCCACACAGGACAATCACCCCATCCCCCGCCGCAATCTCGCGCACCCGCGCTTGGGTCAGCGGTTTGCCACGAGGTGTCATCGCAAGGATGGGCCGCACCAATTCCTCCCCCGACGGGGGAGGGGGACCGCCCGAAGGGTGGTGGAGGGGCAGCCCAGCAGCGCCCA
>JBEAOQ010000312.1:0-3471 GCA_041164845.1 Pseudomonadota bacterium
AGATGGATCGGGTTGGGATCAGCCAGAAACACCGCCCACTGCTGCATCGCTTCAGGCGTGGCACTGGGAATGATAAAGGTGGGCAAGGCATCGCCTAATACATAACTCATGCGGCCAACTCCTTGCGCGGCAAGACCCAGACATTGTCCGTCTCCAGCAAAGCATCGCCCCCCGCCGCTGGATGAAGCCGCAAACGATAGGTTAACACATCCATCACCCCCAGCTTGCGGCTTTGCTTGCGCACCAGACTAAGAATTTCGCCAGAAACCTTATAGCTTTCGCCAACCATCAACTTTGCTGCAAATCGCACACCAGACGATCCCATCATCGGGCCATCCTCGACATCAAATTCACAAGTTTCACACACCCCCGCCACGGTTTTGCCCATCGCAACCTGGGTGGCGATGTAATAATAAATCGGATGCGCGCTGCCATCGGTCGCGGGTTCAACGCCGATTGACCGGCACAAAGCGGCGTTTTCTTCGGCGCTGATGGTGAAAATTTTGGTGCCATCCAGCGAAGTGCCAGCAACATCAGGGGCGGGGGGGAAATCACTCATCAGCAAAGCCTTATCAAAACCAATATCAAAACGAACGCGGCAAACCGAGATTTTCGGCAATGCTATTGCGCACCATTTCGTTCGAGATTGGCGTCATCCGCAAAATCCGGTGATCGCGCCAATAACGCTGCATATCGGTTTCCGCCGAATAGCCCATGCCGCCCAAAATCTGAATGCCCAAATCCGCCGCCTCGACCGCGCGTTCGGTGGAAACCATTTTCAACATATTGGCCTCATTGCCGCAGGGCATCCCCTTGGCCTGCATCCACGCGACATTATACAACAACAGCTCGACCAGTTTTTGCGATGTCGCAATATCGGCGACATAATGTTGCAAAATCTGAAACTGGCCGATCGGTTTGCCAAAAGCATGGCGGTGTTTCATATAATCCAGCGCGTCTTCTAACACGCCGTCAATCGCGCCAAGACATTGCGCACCGACCATAATCCGTTCGTTGTTCAAGCTGGGCAGCATCGCCGACCACGCCTGATGCGGCGCACCCAGCACATCGCTGTCCGGCACGAAAACATTGTCATAATTGACCGCGCAACTGCCCATCGCCCGCATCCCCAGCTTGGGCAGCAGCGTCGCGGTAATCCCCGGGGATGTGCCATCGACAAAAAACGCGGTCAGCCCATGGTGCTTTTTCACCGCATTGCGATCAGACCGTGCCAGCACCAACAGACGATCCGCTACCTTAGCTCCGGTCGTCCACATTTTGTTACCATTAATCACCCAGCCGCCGTCTACTTTGTCGGCAAAGGTTTTCATCGCGCCCAGCACATCGGTGCCGCCATCAGGCTCGGTCATTGATAGCGATACCCGCAAATTGCCCGCCGCCATTTCGGGCAGCCATTTCTGGCGCTGTTCTTCGGTTCCGGCCACGGTCAATGTCTTGGCCCCGCCGAATGATGTCAGCCCCCAAACCCACAGCAAGCCGCCCGCCGTGCGCGCCATTTCGCGGGCAAAGATCATCTGCATAACGACATCGCCGCCCAAGCCGCCATATTCTTCGGGGATGCCAATGCCGAAAAAACCCTGGGTTTTCAGCTTGTCCCAGATGACAAAGGGGTAATTTTCCTCATCCGCCTCCAACTGACGCATCAGGTCTTTGGGCAATTCATCATTCACCCAACGGCGCACAATGTCGCGAAAGGCGGACTGTTCTTCGGTGAGGTCAAAATCCATAATCCCGCCATGCAGTCCCGCGCAATGCTGGCAACCTATCCAAAGTCAGGCGAATCAGATCGAAAGCCCGCCCTCAACCGCGATCACCGATCCGGTCACATAGGCTCCCGCCCGCGACGCCAGATAGATCGCTGCGCCCGCGACATCCTCTGGCGTGCCAGTGCGACCACGCGGCACGGCGGATGTGACCATCTGGCGCATCGCCTCATCGACAATCACCGTCATGTCGCTTTCAAAAAATCCTGGGGCTATGGCGTTGACCGTAATATTCTGTGTCGCCAATTTTTTTGCCAGCGATTTGGTCAGCCAATGGATCGCGCCTTTTGATGCCTGATAGCTGTAAACTTCACGCGGCCCGATCTTCAGCGCGCCAACCGAACCGATATTGATGACGCTGGCTGGCCGCTCGGCGCTGCCACCTGCGCGCAACAGTGGCAACAGCTTTTGCAGCAGGAAAAAGGGTGTTTTCAGATTTAGATCCAACACGCTGTCCCACTGATCCTCGCTAAAATCGTCAATCGGCGCATCGGACAGAGTTCCAGCATTGTTGACCAGAATATGCAGCGCCCCCTCGCGGGCGGTGATCTGCGCAACCAGCGCGCCAATGCCATCAACCGACGACACATCCGCCGCCAGCCCAATGACATCGCCGTCCATGTCCGCCGCCGCCTGCGCCACTTTTTCGGCGTTACGCGCACAAATATACACCCGCGCCCCCGCCGCCGCCAGCCCAGATGCAATCATCCGGCCAATGCCCGCGCTGCCGCCCGTGACCAGCGCCACCCGTCCCTTGACCGAAAATAGACTGGTAATATCCATCAGCCGATGATCTTCAAAATGATCTCGCAGACCCCTTCTGGGTCGCCAACATTAAACGCATGATCGCCGGGATGGTCATGCATCGCCCAGCCCAGAGCCCGGGCGCGGGTATGCATCGCCCCCATAATCGTGTGCTGTGCCGCGACATAATCCGCCGGATGGGTGACAGATTCGGCCCCATGGGTGATCGCGCAGCTGGTGGCACGCATCGGCTGGTCAGACAGATGCGCCAGCAGCCATGCCTCGCGGGCGCGGTCCATCATATGCGGATGGGTTTTGGCCATTTCACGTTGTTGCAAATGCACGCCAGAGCCAATCGGCCCTTCGCCCGCCGCCAACATTGCATCCAGTCCGGCGGCTTCGGCCTCGCTGGCAAAACCCATAAGTGACGCGATGCGTTCCCCCGCATAGGCAATAATCGCATCCAAGAAAATCACGCGGGAAATGCGGTCGCCCGCCAGCGCCAATACCCCCGGCGCAACCGTGCCCGCAAAGGAATGGGCCACCAGCACGACATCGTTCAGATCTTCATATGTCAAGACATTGACCACATCCAGCACATGCATATCAATGCCCGCATCGCGGCTAATCAGATGTTCGCGTTCGCCAAAGCCGGTAAAGGTTGGGGTATAAACCTTATGCCCCTTGGCCTCCAGAATGGCGCGCATGAACTTCCACGTCCAACCGCCCATGCCGCCGCCATGCATCAAGAGAAAATTCGTCATGTGACAGGTGCTCCTGGTTCAAGATTGGCCACCAATTCGGGCGGCACATCCGGCCCCCATAGGTAAAAACTATCCTCCGGCGCATGTTGCGCGGCTGGCCAATCGCAATCCGCTGGAATATAATCAATATCCGCCGAAAATTCGGCATAGCTGCCCCAAGGATCGCGCGCGTAGTAGAA
>JBEAOQ010000313.1:0-5677 GCA_041164845.1 Pseudomonadota bacterium
TGCATCCGCATCCGGTCGCTGGGGTGGGTGGCAGCAAAACGTGACGCCAAATCCCGCGCCTCATCCCCGCCCAACCCCACCGCTATCCGCAAAAAAGCCTCGCTAGCTCCATGCGACAACAGGCTCTTAATCTCGCCCTTTTCGGTATCAAAACCATATTGATCGTGCCACGCCTGTGCGCCCGATGTGTGCATGATATTCAGCGACACCGACAGCGCCGTCGCGGGCATCTGCGCATGAATATCGCGGTGAGCGCGATAGAGCATGATCTTGCCGGGGCTAAGCGTTTCGCGCCCCATATAGCGCAAATCAACCTTTTCCCCGCGATACCCCACCACAGAGTCAAAATCATATTCGTAAAATTCAGATTCGTACCCCGGGCCGAAATAGCCATGGGTCAGAAAGCTGAAATTATGGTCATGCGCTAGGCCAAAAACAAAGGCTCCCGCGCCGCTGGCCCGCATCATCGGCTCATCTCGGCTGGGCCAGATATTGGCACGCAAAAAACAATTCCCCGTCTCGGGCCGCGCCAGCATAATCACCTGCGGGCCATAGGCGCTGGCATCACGAACATCGCTGTGGCGACCCGCCAATTCCTCGATCAATATATCGCCCAAAAAATGGGCATTATTGCCCAATCGCCGCAACATCAGCGCGGCATGGGCGAGGCTTTCCTCATTCGCCGGATCAAAGCCGTGCATGGCCATCGCATCGCTGCATTCATCCAAACCGATCACGCCATCATCGGCCACATCTATCACGCGGGGCATAGCTCGGCCTCCTGATTTTCCAATACGCGCAATTGCGGATATGTGGCCAATAATTGCCCGCGCAAAGCCAATGCCGATGCCGCCAAGGGATCACCCATGTCCCGCGCCACCCGCGACAATGCGGCAAATCCCATCGCCGTATCCATCCCCAATACCTCGCGCAAAGCCTCCCACCGCAAGGCTGTATCGCCCGCGCCACTGGCAATATCCGCCAGCACCGGCGCAGCATCGACCCGCCCCATTCGCCCCAATAGCGACAGCATAATCTGATGGCGGCTATCCTTTGGTTCGGCCGCCGCTTGATGGATCAATTTCCCACTCGCCAACTCATATTCGCGCACCGGCCGATCAGCCTGTTGGCGACGTTGCAAGGTCAAACGCACGATACGCCCGCTTATGTTATGGAAAAACTGCATCTCTTGGCTGCCGTCACGTTGCCAGACATCGCCAGTTTCCAAGGCAATTTGCCGCTTGGCCAAATCCACCTGCCGAGCTGAACCACCCTCATGCGGCTGCAACCGCACCCGCTCGGCCACAGCTTCTCCGGCCAAGACAATCTCCCACATATCGGCTGGGGTAAAGCTGACACTGGCGGGCGGTTTGCTGCGCGCATGGGCAGCGGCATCATGCACCACCAAACTCATGCTCACGCCGCCCACTTGCGCCAATAAAATATTGGAAATTCGGCCATCGGTGAAATGACGCAGCGCCAAATGGCCCATGGGTTCGGCGCGCAATGTTGCCAGATGCAGATCAACAAAACCATGGGCAAAGGCTTGCGCTGTTTGGCCAGCATTGTCAGGATCAAATAATGCCCGCAATGCCGGACACGATTCCATTGCCTCCCCTTGGGACAGACGTTGTATCTCCCCTTTGATGGCCACGACGTCATCTTGGCTATGCCAGTGGTCGAGCGCCCCCTTAAAGGCGAGCTGGGCATGACTCTGCGGGGTATCATCACCCCGCAGCGCCGCGATTATTGTGTGTGTTATCATGCTAATATTGGCTTTTTAATCTTACCAATAGGGCAGCAAGGCTTCATAAATAAAGACCATGAGAATGATAATAGTATCATCCGAGGACGCGCTGACCATTGCATCGTGGTGGCTGCCAAACATTCCAACAAGCTCGGTCAAATCAGGCAGGCTGCTGACGTCAATTTTTGGCAAATTCATGAATTATCCCCTTAAGCGCAATGAAAATAACGAAATTTCGTCATATTCAGCCATTTTACGAAACCCATGTTTCGCGCATCAAGGATCATCCGTCAGACTGGATATATGAAATGAAAAGATTGTAATCGCGGGGGTTGCAGATGACCAAACCCGTTGCGCAGTCAAACAGATGACTGAACAGAGAAGAAAACACAGATTTGGTGTAATTTAGGGTATTATCTACGCAGAATTACGTGCAATCCATTGCAGTGTTCTGCGATAGCACCCTTCTCCAACATAACCCGCCGCGCATCCGCACGGGCGCGGTTAAGAATGGCTGGCGCAATTCCCACTTCATAGGCCACAACATCCGCGCTGCCCAACAGCCGTGCTTGGCGCAATGTCAGATCATCGGGGTCGTCCGAACTAAGGTGAATGTCCACCACCCGCCCCGCCGAATCAACGGCACCCGCCAGCCACGCGGCGATCCGCCCCACAGACATCTCATCCAATGGATCCAGCACCCCACCAGCCGCCAAAGCTTCATCCAGCGCCCGCCGACGCTCACCCGCATTGGCCCAGCGCCCGCGCAAAGCGCCCCGCGCCGCCGCCAATCCATCAGCCAAGGCCCCCAAACCCGCTGGCAAAATCGCCTCCAACCGCAACCGCACAGCCTTGGCCAGTCCAGCCGAAGCACCGCCCGTGCCAATGGCAATCAACACCGGCGAACGGTCCAAAATGCTGGGCGTGGTAAAATCACACAAATCAGGCCGGTCGACACAATTGACCAGCAACCCCCGCGCCCGCAAAGCCGCCACCGCCATTTCGCCATCGCCCGCATCATCATAGGCGACAAAAGCCAGCCGGGCATCCAAGCGATCAGCGCCGACCACCACACCGCCCGCCCGCTCGACCAACCGCCGTTTGGCCTCCGCCGCTTCGCCATCGCCCAACACGATCACGTTGCAGCCCGCGATGCGGTGAAACAAGGGCAGGCTGGCGATCATAGCAGCCAATCTGGCACTGTTTCCGCCGCCAAAATCGTCGCCGGTTCAATCCGCGCCGCAACAATTGCCCATTTGTCGCCATCGACCATCACTTCGGGCACCAAAGCGCGGCTGTTATAGGTATTGGCCATGGTCGCGCCATAGGCGCCCGCCGTGCGAAATACCGCCAAATCGCCCGCCGCCAGGGCATCCATCTCGCGTGCCATGGCAAATGTATCCGCGCTTTCGCAAATCGGGCCAACCACATTGGCGGTCATCGTTGCACCGGTCGGCGACACCGCGATAATATCGTGCCAAGCATCATACATGGCGGGGCGCACCAGATCATTCATCGCCGCATCCACCACGACAAAGGGGTTCACCGACCCAGGCTTGACGCGGATAACTTCAGTCAGCAGCACCCCCGAATTGCCAGTAATCACGCGGCCCGGCTCAAACATAATCATGGCATCCCAATCGCGTGTCACATCAGCCACCATCGCACCATATTCCGCTGGCCCGGGCAATGTTTCCGCTGCGCGGTAAGGCACCCCCAGCCCGCCGCCCAAATCCATATGGGTGATGTTAAAACCCCGCGCCCTGATGTCCCGCATCAGCGCGCCCATCTTGGCAAACGCCGCTTTAGATGGGGCCAAATCGGTAATCTGGCTGCCGATATGCACCGCCAATCCGCGCATGTCCAAGCCATCCAATGCCGCCAGCCGCGCATAAATATCCGCAGCTTTATCATAGGCTACGCCGAATTTATTTTCCGCCTTGCCGGTGGAAATTTTGGCATGGGTGCCGGCATCGACATCTGGATTAACCCGCAAAGTCGCCACGGCACGTTGGCCCATTTCAACCGCAATTCCCGCCAATTCGGCGCCCTCTTCCTCGGACTCCAGATTAAACTGGCCAACCCCTACCGCCAAGCCAGCACGCATTTCCGCCGCCGTTTTGCCCACACCCGAAAAGACAATATCCGCAGACGCCATACCCGCTGCCAGCGCCCGATCCATCTCGCCGCCCGACACCACATCCGCGCCATAGCCCTCCTTGGCCAGTAACCGCAGCACCGCCAGATTCGGATTGGATTTCACTGCAAAAGCAATATGATATTTTGGCAAAGCAGCCAAAGCATCGCGAAACACCCGCGCATGACGCGCCAATGTGGCCCGCGAATAGATATAAACCGGCGTGCCCACCGCCGCCGCAATATCCGCCAGCGCCACATCTTCGCAATGCAATGTGCCGTTTTTAAGGGTAAAATGATCCATGAAATCGCAAACTTTCAATATTTTATAAATTACAATTTGGAAGAAAGAATAGCAGGGGCTTTATGCCCCTGCACCCCATTTACGTCTTCCAGCGAGAGATAGATCTATGCTGCACCAAGCCGCTCGATCTCGTCGCAAGAGATTATGGGGGGTTTGGGGGCAAAAAGCCCCCAATTTCTATCCCCTTTTTATCTATTTCTTCGGTGGCAAATCAAACGGATCATCGCCGCGTTCTTCCGATTTTTCGCGCAATTCGACATTGCGACCCGGCTTGGCTTGGCTGGTAGTGGCCAGCAGATCGGCGGCGTTGGGCTGGGTGGTTTGACCGTATGGCGCGGGCGGCAATTGCGCATTTTGGCGCGGTTTGAGATCGGTGCGCACCCCGCAACCCGCCAAAACCAACACCGCAACACCCAAGCCAAAAGCTGTCCATTTCCGCATGACCTACTCCATTCCCAATGCCGCACGGGCATCCGCAATGCGCAACCTTACCTGATCCGGCGCGGTTCCGCCATGGCTGCTGCGCGAGGCGACCGAGGCATCGACCGACAGCGCGGCGAACACCCGTGCGTCAATTCGCCCATCAATCGCCTGCAAATCGGCCAAAGCCAAAGCATCCAGCGCCAACCCCTGCTTTTCCGCCATTTTCACCGCCGCGCCGGTAATATGATGCGCCTCGCGAAAGGGAATCCCCGCCTGCCGCACCAACCAATCGGCCAGATCGGTGGCGGTGGCATAGCCCAATTCCGCCGCGCCGCGCATCCGTTCGTTGCGAAATGTCGCGCCCTCGACCATCCCCGTCATCGCCGCCACACACAGCGTCAACAGCCCCGCCGCCTCAAACACCGGCGGTTTATCGTCCTGCATATCCTTGGAATAGGCCAGCGGCAGACCTTTCATCGTTATCATCAGACTGGTCAGCGCGCCAATAATCCGCCCGCTATGCCCGCGCACCAATTCCGCCGCATCGGGATTTTTCTTTTGCGGCATGATCGAACTGCCCGTCGACAGGCTGTCGGGCAGCACGACAAAGCCAAAAGGCTGGCTGGCCCAGATGATAAATTCCTCGGCCAGCCGCGACAGATGTAAAGCGCATTGTGCCGCCGCCATCAGATAATCGAGCGCAAAATCGCGGTCAGACACCGAATCCAGACTGTTATCGGTTGGCGCATCAAACCCCAGCGCCGCCGCCGTCGCGTTGCGGTCAATCGCAAACCCCGTCCCCGCCAAAGCCGCCGCCCCCAGCGGACAGCGATTCATCCGCAGCCGTGCATCAGCAAACCGCGACACATCGCGCCCCGCCATTTCATAATAGGCCAGCAAATGATGCCCCAAAGTCACCGGCTGGGCGGTTTGCAGATGGGTAAAGCCCGGCATGATGCTGGCCGCATGTTCACCCGCCCGCGCCACCAAAGCCCGCTGAAACGCCGCCAAACCCGCCATTGCCGAATCGCAGGCATCGCGCACCCACAGGCGGAAATCGGTCGCCA
>JBEAOQ010000314.1:0-4637 GCA_041164845.1 Pseudomonadota bacterium
GATCGGGCGGGGCAATTTTCCAAACGCTTTGCGGGAAGCAGCGGCACGGTGATGTTGGAGAGTGAGGGGTCGTGTCCGTTGCTGGCGGCGTATCAGGCCTTTGCGGATCGCGGGCGGATGCAAAAGCAGATGGTGGAACTGGCGGATTCCTCGGGGAATATGTCTGCGTGGTTTACCGTTTCGCAGGCGGTTTGGCCACAAGCGGGTAGGGGGCATGATGGTGGCGGCGATTTGGCACAATTTGTCGTGATTTTGGGGTTGGAAGCGCGGCTGGCGGGGCAATTAACCCAAGCGCGGGGGATGGTTTTGTCGGGGCAGGGGCTTGGACAGGGGGCGACGCAGATTGGCATGGGGTGTGCGCGGTGTTTTCGTGGCGATTGTTTGCAGCGTTCGGTGCCGCCGCGTGGGGCGGGATTGGTGTTTGATGAGCGGGTGCGGGGGGTTTCGGCATTTGGGTTGAAGTGGTGAGGGGAATTTTCGGTGAGTCATTTGTACGTGCGGTTTGTTGACTCCCTTGCCCCCAACCCCCTCCCCTGAAGCATGTCCTGAGCATGTCGAAGGGGGGTGGGGGCTTTTTGGTGTGTAATCTTTGGCGACAGTTTTATATAAAAATGGTCTAAAAATGTGTCTTTTGCGAATATGGGGATCGTAAAAACCCTGTCAGAATTCCCGACAGATTAACGGGGATTTTACGGTTTGTGCGTAAAGCTGCTGGCTAGTGTCCGCCTTGGGCCAGGAGCAGTTAGCACGACCATGATCCGCCTGTTCAAACATTATATCTCGCATGCGGTCCTGTTATTGGGCCTGATTGACCTGCTGCTGTTGATGATGGCGGGGGATGTCGCGTGGCGGATGAGCGCCGAACGCGCTGGTATGGCACTGGCTGAATTTGATACGCGGGTTTGGCCGATGGCCGGATTTTCGGCAATGATTTTGACCGCGATGATTGCGGTCGGGGTCTATGGCGCGGAAAGTTTGCGGTCATGGCGGTTTTCGGCTGCGCGGCTGTTGGTGGCGGTGTCTTTGGGGATTATCGCGCTGGCCATGCTCGATTTTCTGATCGGCGGTCAACATTTTTGGCGCTCGACTTTGGCCTTTGCCATGGTGGGGGCGATTGTCTTGTTGCTGACCAATCGGGCGATTGTTGGCACGATTGTTGGGGCCAGTGCCTTTCGCCGCCGGATATTGGTGATGGGGGCGGGGCCACGCGCCGAACGGCTGCGCAATTTGGGTGATAAGGCTGAGGCGGGTTTTGCCATAGTCAGCTATGTCGGGATGAGCGACAATGAAAAAACCGTGGAAGAGGCGATTTCACGCAGCGCGATCCATGATCTGAAGCGATTTGTCCAGAATATGAGCGTGAGTGAGGTGGTGTTGGCGTTGGAGGAGCGGCGCAATTCCCTGCCTCTGAAGGATTTGCTGCGGATTAAAACCGCTGGTGTGCATGTCAATGATGTGTCGAGCTTTTTGGAGCGCGAGACGGGGCGGGTGGATCTGGATTCGGTTAACCCTAGCTGGTTGATTTTTTCTGATGGTTTTTCATCGGGGCGGATCTTGTCGAGCATTTCCAAGCGGGCGTTTGATATTGTCGTCAGCGCAGCTTTGCTGGTGATAATGGGGCCGATTATCGCGCTGTTTGCGGTGTTAATCCGGATGGATAGCCCGGGTTCGCCTTTTTTCCGGCAACTGCGGGTGGGGCTGTATGGCCAGACGTTTGAGATTCTGAAACTGCGGTCGATGCGGATGGATGCCGAGGTCAATGGCGCGCAATTTGCCACCAAGAATGATCCGCGTGTGACACGGATTGGCCGGTTTATCCGCAAGACCCGGATTGATGAGCTGCCGCAAGCCTGGAGCGTGTTGAAGGGGGATATGAGTTTTGTCGGGCCGCGTCCCGAAAGGCCGGAATTTGTCGCCGAATTGGAGCAACAGCTGGCCTATTATGCCGAGCGCCATATTGTGAAGCCCGGAATTACCGGCTGGGCGCAGGTCAATTATCCCTATGGCGCATCGCTGGAAGATTCGCGGCATAAGCTGGAATATGACCTGTATTACGCCAAAAATTACACACCATTTCTGGATATGCTGATTATCTTGCAAACCATCCGCGTGGTTTTGTGGAATGATGGTGCGCGGTGATCGCAGCGGGCGCGCCCTCTATCTGGCCAGCTATCGCCAGCTTTAGCCACTTTGCCGGTGCCTGTGCCGCAGTGACGGTGGGGGTGTGGGTGTGGCCGCGCCGGGCCAAATTTGGGCTGGCGGGGAATGCGATTGTTGCGTCATTGGCGCTGACCGCGCTGTGGTGTTTGACCGTGGCGGTCACGGGCGGGGATTCGCTGGAAGGCGAAGTGGCGATTTCTTTGCGCAATCTGGCCTATATTATGGCGGTCTATCGGTTGTTTGCCGGGGATGGCCGCCATACCAGTGTCGCGCCGGTGCGGCCGGTGGTGATTGCGCTGGGCTTTGCCAATTTCTTTCAGCCATTGGCGATGTTGATTGAAAGCCGGATTGTCGCGGGCGGCGGGCATAATGGCATGGCTTTTCATTTGAATGTGATGCTGGCGATGTTGGGCGCGGTGGGTTCGCTGGTATTGGTGCATAATCTGTATGTCGGGGCGGTGGAGCCGTTTCGTTCGGTGTTGCGCTGGCCAGCCACGGCTTTTGCGATGATTTGGGGCTTTGAGCTGAATTTATATACGGCGGCCTATTTGGGCAATCGTTGGCCGGTGGAATTGGCGGCGGTGCATGGGGTGGTGGACATTGGTTTTGCGGTGATTTTGGCGATTGGCGCATCGCATGGGCGTGAGGCTTTGCGGCTGCGGCCATCGCGGGCGATGACGTTTCATTCCTTTTCGCTGCTGCTGATTGGCGCCTATTTTCTGGCGATGGTCGGAATTGCGCAGTGGTTGTCCTATGCCGGCGGCGATTTTGCGCGGTGGTTGCAATTTGGCTTTTTAATTGTCGCCAGTGCTACGGCTTTGCTGACCCTGCCTTCGCGGCGGATTCGCGGGTGGCTGCGGGTGACACTGACCAAGCATCTGTTTCAACACCGCTATGATTACCGCGCTGAATGGCTGCGTTTTACCCATACTGTGAGCAGTCAGGACGAAGAGGCCGCGCCGTTGCACCAGCGGGCGATCCGCGCAGTGGCGGATATTACCGATAGTCCGGCTGGCATGTTACTGGCCCCGAATGAGCAGGGGGAAATGGCGCTGGCGGCCAATTGGCATTGGCAGGAAAATGGCGGAGACGCCGTAGAAATTGCCGCGTCGGTCTTGTCCTTGGGATTGACAAGTTTTCTGGAACGTAACGGCTATATTCTGGATTTGGATGGGCTGCGCGCCGGCCGCGATGACAGCGATGCGGTGGCCAAGGTGCCCGATTGGTTGATCGCGGATGCGTCAGCCTGGGCGGTTGTGCCGCTGATCCATTTTGACCGGATGGTGGCGGCGGTGGTGCTGGCGCGGCCACCCCATGCGCGGACGTTGGATTGGGAAGATTTCGATCTGTTGCGGGTGGTGGGCCAACAATTGGCCAGCTATCTGGCGGAACATAGCGGCCAGCAGGCTTTGATTGAGGCGGCGCGGTTTGATGATTTTCATCGCCGGATTGCCTTTGTTATGCATGACATCAAAAATCTGGCCAGCCAGTTTAGTTTGCTGGCGCGCAATGCCGAGCGTCATGCCGAAAATCCGGCATTTCGGGCGGATATGCTGACCACTTTGCGCAACAGCGCCGATAAGTTGAACACGCTAATAGCGCGGTTGTCGCGTTATGGGGCGACGGTGGATCAGGTGGAGCCGGTGGCGGTGGTGGCGGTGGCCAAACAAGTGGCTGCCGGATATGCCCAAGGCCATCCGGTGAGCGTGATTGATCGGCATGAATGCGATGTGTCGGCCAACCGCGAGTCTTTGGAGCAGGTATTGCGCCATCTGGTGCAAAATGCGGTCGATGCCAGCGAAGACCAAGCGCCGGTGTTTATGTCGGTGGCCAGCGATGGGCTGTTTTGCATGATTGACGTGGTCGATTCGGGGCATGGCATGTCGCCGGAATTTATCCGTAATCGGCTGTTCAAGCCGTTCGATTCCACCAAACAGGGCGGATTTGGCATTGGTGCCTATGAAGCGCGGGAATTGATCAAGGCGATGGGTGGGCGGTTGGATGTGGAATCACGGGTTGGGATTGGGTCGCGTTTTTGTATTCGGATGCCTTTGGTGACGACGGCGGCATTGTTGAAAAATATCGACGATTTAGATGAGAAGGTGGCCTGATGTCACACGATAAGAGCCTGAATTTGCCCAAATTGCTGGTGGTTGAGGATGATCCTGGGCTGCAAGCACAGCTCAAATGGGCTTATGAAGATTTTGAGGTGATTGTCGCGGGCGATCGGGCCAGTGCGATTGCCGCATTGCGCAGCTATGAGCCGGCGGTGGTGACATTGGACCTGGGTTTGCCGCCTGATCCCGATGGCGCCAGCGAGGGTTTTGCGGTGCTGGATGAGATTATGGCGTTGAAGCCCGATACCAAGGTGATTGTTGCCAGCGGGAATGGGGCGCGGGAGAATGCTTTGGCGGCGATTGCCAAGGGCGCTTATGATTTTTACCAAAAGCCGGTGGATATTGAGGCGTTGGGGTTGA
>JBEAOQ010000315.1:0-4171 GCA_041164845.1 Pseudomonadota bacterium
ATATGCGGCCCCAAATGACACGCCCACAACCCTTGCGCCTTGACCACATCCTGCAACGGCTGCAAATGCCGCCGTGCCGCGATATTGCCGGTGTCAAATTGCCCACCCTGTTCGGGAAACAACAGATCCATCACCTCGCACTCATCGCGGACAAAGCGATCCATCCAATCGAGCTTGGCCTGAAAATCCCCATCCACCGAAAAATCAATCATATCTTCTTCCTCTTTTCCCCCTCCTCTTTAGGGGAGGGGAGCGAGACTTATGAGCGGAGCGAATTAGTCGCAGCGGGGTGGGGTCTCTCGTTCATACACCCCCCTCACACCAACCTACCCCAACCGCGCCACCTGCCCCGCCGTATCAACAAAACACTGCTCAACAATCCGCGCAAAGAACCGCCCCACCTCTTTGGACAAAATCCCCGCCTCGGCCTGCGCCACCTTATATTCCAGCAAACAGCCGGACTTAAATTTCGCCAACACCGAAAAATAGGCAAAATCAGCCATATCGCGCCCAGTCCCCGCACAATAATAGCGCGCCAATTCCTGCTTGGTCGGGAAATTCGCCGGATTGTTCAGCGCGGTTGGAAAAGCCTTATCCGGATCATCCTCATCGCGCATTCCGCCGGTAAACCAACCCAAATCCAGCATCGGATCGCCAATTGTCGACAATTCCCAATCAATCATCGCCGCCAACCGCGCCGGTGGCCCCGGTTTGAACATCATATTCGGAGTGCCAACATCGCCATGGATAATCCCGCGCACTTCATTGGCCAAAACATGGCTGCGTAACCAGTCTTCGGTTTCGGCAAACCCCGCCAAATGCCGCGCCTTATACCCCTGATATTTCTCAGGATACGATGCCAACTGCCCCGCCCAGCGATCCACCTGCCGCTCCAAAAACCGCCCCGCCTTGCCGTAATCGCCCAGCCCAATCGCCTGATAATCGACATTGGCCAGCGCGATCAGCCCATCGACAATCGCAAAGGGAATCCCATAGACATAAGGCATTTTGTCAAACGGCGGTTGATTATGAATTTTTTCATCGCGCAAATTGGGCGCACAACCCTGCACCTTTTCCATCACATAAAACGGCGCACCAATCACCGATGCATCATCACACGCGCCATAACAGACCGGATGCGGCACATCAGTTCCGACCAATGCGGTCAAAATCCGCGCCTCGCGCAATACCCCGCGTTCCGCTCCCGGCGGCGGCACAACCGGCGGACGGCGCAACACCATTTCCGTTCCGCCACGGCTCACCGTCAACACCACATTCGATGTCCCCCCGCTCAAAAATTCCGTGCGCAATTCCCCCGCGCCCAACTGCGGCACATGGGCATCCAACCAAGCGGTCAATGGTGCAATCGGGGCCAGTTCTTCCAAAACACGCTCCTTTTCTGAACCTCCTCCCCCTAGAGGCGGAGGGCGGGTGGGGGTGGCCCGCCCTATCAATCACAGATAATCTATCCTCAATCCCGAAACCCCAATGCCTCATTATTCGGCGCATATCCGGGCTGCGCGGGTTCGCCATGCGCCGCCATAATCGCCTGATGCCGCCGCTCGACCATCGGCCCATGATCGGGATGGGTGATGACATAGGGCAAATTCCCCTGCACCGCCCGCACCACCGCCCGCCCCAGCCAAACCGGCTCCATCATATTGGCGCTAAATTCTGCCCAACTGGCGTCATCCATCCCCAGTTGGCCCTGCATCGCCTCCGACATCCGGCTGCGGGTCAAGCCCGGAAACAGCACCGACACCCCCACACCAAATGGCTCGACCTCCTGCCGCAGCGAATCCGACATCCCCAAAACCGCAAATTTGCTGGCGCAATAGGCGGCAAAAGTCCCATGCGGCAGCAGCCCATTGGTCGATGATGTGTTGACAATATGTCCGGCCCCACGCGTTTTCATGGCGGGCAAAAATGTGTGGATGCCATGGTAAACTCCGCCGACATTTATCGCCATTACCCGCTGAAATAATGCCGGATCCATTGCCTCCAACAATTCAAATTGTGTGGCAATTCCGGCATTGTTGCACAGCACATCAACCGCACCAGTCGCGTCCCGCACCGCCGCCCAGCTGTCCAGCGACGTAACATCCAACGCAATCGCCCGCGCCCCGCCACCAATCTCCCGTGCCTTGGCTTCGGCCAATTCCAGCGCAATATCTGCCAGCCACACAAGCATCCCCGCCTCGGCACAGGCTTCCGCCAATCCGCCACCTATCCCGCCACCCGCACCCGTAATCAGCGCCACCTTGCCAGCCAAATCCATCTTCTTCCCTTTCTAGCCCCCACCCCTTCAGGGAAGGGGGTTGGCGGCGGGGAAGTCAAACCACTTAACCCCCCGCCCCCTCAAATCACCGCCACCGCATTCCCATATATTTTGCGCAATTCATGCTTGGCCAATTTCCCCGAAGGCAATCGCGGCAATTCGCGCACAAATTCATACGACCGTGGGCAGGTCACCGCCGAAATCCGCTCCGCACACCACGCCCGCACTTCCGCCTCCAATTCCGCAACATCCGCCCAATTCTTCGGCTGCACCACCGCCCGCACTTCCTCGCCATATTCACTATGGGCCACGCCAATCACCGCCGCATCCATCACTTTGGGATGGACAATCAAACAATCCTCAATCGCCTGCGGATAGATATTCACCCCGCCGGAAATGATCATAAAATCCTTGCGGTCGGTCAAAAACAAGTAGCCATCATCATCCAACCGCCCAATATCGCCCACGCAATACCAATTATCATGCCAAGGATGCGCCGCTTTGCGGGTTTTTTCCGCATCATTCAAATAATTGATATACCGCCCGACCGGCGCTTCAAAATAAATATGCCCTGCCTCACCCGCTGGCAATTCCACACCATCTTCATCGCAAATGTGAATCGGCCCCAACACCGATTTCCCCACCGACCCGGGTTTTTTCAACCATTCTTGCGACGTAATCGCCGTCGATCCCACCCCTTCGGTGCTGGCGTAATATTCAAAAATGATCGGCCCCCACCATTCAATCATCCGCCGCTTTATTTCCACCGGACAGGGTGCTGCCCCATGAATCACCCGCTGCAATGATCTGCCATCAAACCTCCGCCGCAGATCCTCATCCAGCGCCAACATCCGGACAAACATGGTCGGGACGAACTGCGCATGATTGACCCGCCACTCATCTATCGCCCGCAAACTCGCCTCGGCGCTATATTTGCGCAAAGTCACAAATGTCCCGCCCAATCTTTGCGTCACCACCATCCCCGACAGCGGCGCACCATGATACATCGGCCCGGCATTCCACGAAGTCAGCTGCTCTATTCCAGCATATAGTGCCGCCCCACCCTCGGATTGGTTAAATTCATCAATTGGCCCGGGGGTAAACGGCATGGCAATCCCTTTGGGCCTGCCGGTGGTGCCGCTGGAATAAATCATATGAAAGCCGGAAATTTCATCCGCCACCGGTGTTTCAGGCAAATCCGCCACCGCACCCGCCAAAGCCTGTGCTCCATCTATCGGCGCATCCTCGACATAAAACACCGCGCCCACATCGGGAATCAATCGCGCCCGCTCTGCCGCCAACACATGCGGTGTCTCGCCCAAACCCGCCGATAAAAACAAGACCCGCGACCCAGAATCGCGCAAAATATAGGCGGCTTCTTCGGGCTTCAAATGGGTGGAAAGCAGGGTGACAAACACCCCGCAGCGCGTTGCCCCCCAATAAATTTGCGAAAATTCCAACGAATTGCGCAGCATCATCCCAATCCGCTGCCCCGCAATCACCCCCAGCCCGCGCAGCAAATGGGCGACGCTGTTCGATCCCTCGTCCAATTGCCGATAGGTCATCACCTCGCCCGTATCGGCCAGCACCATCGCCAGCTTCTCCGGCTGGCTAAGCGCATGGCACGAAGGATGAAATCCGGGCATATGGTCTTCCTAATAATGTCCCCCTCCCCTGAAGGTGGGCTCCTATAAAGTCCCCCTCCCCTTCAGGGGAGGGGTTAGGGGAGGGGGCTGTCAAATAAGACCAACCTCAAAACTTACTCGATATAACCAAGCACCGTGCCGACTTCATACGTCTCGCCGACAATGGCAATAATGTTCAACGTCCCCGTCGCCGGACTTTCCACCTCATTGGTCGATTTATCCGCCTCCAGCGAAAACAGCGGCTGGC
>JBEAOQ010000316.1:0-5559 GCA_041164845.1 Pseudomonadota bacterium
CTGGCACCGATCAGAGGTTTTTATCCCATAGTCAGATAGGTTGATTAGCCCTATCATCCCACCTCACCCATCAATATCCCCATAATGGCTGGGCGGTTGGATCACATCCATCCTCTCGGCCAGCAGCGGGCGAAAGCTGGGGCGGCTTTTGAATACGCTATACCAGCTGCGCGCTTGGTCGTGGCCGGTCCAATCCAGCCCGCCCAGATAATCGGCCACCGAAATTTGCGCCGCCGCCGCCAGATCGGCCAAGCTCATGGTGGCCCCCGCCAACCACGGGCGGTGGTCGATCAAATAATCTATATAATACAGATGCTCATGCGCCAACCGCATCGCCTCACGCAAAGCGCGTGAATCGGGTGCTTGCCGCAAAATCAGCCGCTTTTTCATCTTTTCATTCAACAGCGGGCCGGTGACATCCTCAAAGAAATTTTCATCAAACAGCGCCACCAGCTTGCGAATTTCCGCCCGATTTGCCGCCGTGCCGCTAATCATCGGGTTCTTATCAACCGTCTCTTCCAGATATTCGCAAATGGCGCGGCTGTCGGCCAGCACCATACCCCGTTCCGCATCGCGCAAAACGGGGGTGCGGCCTGCTGGGGTCATCGCCAAAAATTCATCGCGCCCCTCCCACGGGTTTTCGCGCCATAATTCATAGCCGATGCCCTTTTCGCTCATCAACAGGCGCAATTTGCGGCTGAACGGGCACAGGGGAAATTGATACAACTGCCACATCGGATTAACCCAGCGTCAGTCCAGCATAGACACATAGCTTGTTGCCATCGGGGTCACGCAAATAGGCGCCCTGTTTGCCGCCCGCCATTTCACGCGGGCCGGGTGCGCCTTCGCAAGTGCCGCCATTGGCCAGACCAGCCGCGTGCCATGCCCCAACCGCCGCATCATCGGGCGCAATCAGGCCAATCGTGCCGCCATTGGCATGGGTGGCCGGTTGGCCATTGGCCGCGCCGCCAACAAAAAAAGCCGGGCCGCCGGGCAATCTATACATCAAAATCGGATATTCGGCGGGCGCGCTATTGGCCGGAAAACCCAATGCGCCAAAGGTGGCTTCGTAAAAAGCACTGGCGCGGGCCATATCATTGGTGCCAATGCGGATGGACATAAGGCTGGTCATTGTAATTTCTCCTGAAATCGGTGTAAAATCTTCACTTCGGCATCGCATACATCCCGCACAGCTTATTGCCATCAGGATCGCGCAAATAGGCCAGATATAGGCTCATACCATTGCCATTACGCACCCCCGGCGGGTCTTCCACGCTGGTTCCGCCAGCCGCCACCCCAGCTGCATGCCATGCGTCGGTCTGTTCGGGGCTGGCCATGGTAAAGCCGATAGTCCCGCCATTGCTCACCGTCGCGGTCGCACCGTCCAGCGGTTTTGCCACCATCAACATCGCGCCATTATGGCGATAAATCACACGGCCTTTGGGATCGACAAAGCCTGTTTTCGCGCCGATCGCGGCAAAGATCGCATCGTAAAAATATTTGGCTTTATCAAGATCATTGCTGCCGACAAATATATGGCTGAACATAGCTTGCTCCTGTGTTTGTATGATTGACCCATCCATAAACGCTGGAGTGATGCGGTCAATCGCCCAGACAATATCTGCCCATTGACAGCAGCGTAAGCCGCATTCAGTTTCACCGCTCATAAATGGGGGGAGTTTCATGGCGACATTTGTTTTGGTGCATGGCGGCGGGCATGGCGGGTGGTGTTATCAATTGGTGGCGCGGCGGCTTCAGGCACGTGGCCATATTGTCTATACGCCGTCATTGCCCGGCATGGGCGAACATACCGCGCTGCTGCATCCCAGCATTGATCTTGATTGCCATATTGATGCGGTGGTGGCGCTGCTCAAATCCGAAGATCTAACCGACGCTATTCTGGTCGGCCACAGCTATGGCGGCATGGTTATCACCGGCGCGGCAGATCGTGCGCCGGATCGGGTCGGCCACCGCGTCTATCTCGATGCCGCCTATCCGCAGGACGGCGAATCATTGCACGAACATGCCTTCGCCAATATCGACCCGCTGCGGCATGGGATGTATGAAGAAAATGGCGTGCAATTGGTGATGAAGCCTGACCCGATCTACGCCGGATTTTTCGGCATTTTCGATCCGGCGCTGGCGCAATGGATCAATGACCGCTTAACCCCCCAGCCTTGGGCTTGCTTCGCGCAAAGGCTGGTGTTGCGCAACGACGCTGCGATGCGCGCCATTCCCGAAAGCCATCTGATTTGCACCAGCACCAAAGATGGCCGCGATATGGCGCTGTTGACGGCAAGGTCCAAGGGACGGATTTGGGATGTCGATACCGGCCACGATCTGATGATAACCGAACCAGATTGGGTGGCCGATCATCTGGAAAAAGTGGCGGAGAGCATGGTATGAGCGCGCTGGAAAAATTGGTCACCATCCATGCTGGCACAGAATTATGGGGCGAAATTGCCACTCCCGCTGGCACCGGCCCAGATTCCACGGTTTTGCCCGCCGTTCTGGTCTTTTCCAGCGCCTATGGGCTGGGCGATCAAGCGCGGCGCAGCGCGCAGGCTTTGGCGGATCGCGGCTATGTTGCCGTGGCCACCGATATGTATGGCAAGGGCGCCTTTTTCCCCAATCCCAGCGATGCCGGGGCTGATTTTACAACGCTGATGTCCTCACCCGCCCTGATGCGCGCCAGAGTGGTGCATTGGTTTGACCATGTTGCTGCATTGCCGCAGGTCGATGCCACACGTATTGCCGCTATTGGTTATTGCTTTGGCGGCAGGTGTGTTTTGGAATTGGCGCGCAGTGGGGCCAATGTCCGTGCGGTGTCCAGCTTTCACGGTATCCTCACCACTGCCGCACCCGCCGAATTGGGGGCGATTACCGGCGAAGTGGCGGTCTGGGCGGGCGGGCAAGATCCCTATGCCCCCGTTGAAACCATCACCGCCCTAGCCGCCGAACTCTCCGCTGCCAATGCCCGTCACCAGATCACCATTTTTGATTATGCCGCCCACAGCTTTACCGATCCCGATGCGGGCAAACATGGCGCGCCCGGCATAGAATATAATGCGCTGGCAGATCGGGTCAGCTGGGCTGGGACTGTTGCTTTGTTAGATGAGGTTTTAGCATGAATCCATATTTGCGCTCTACCCCAATTTCGCAATAACCTCCACCCCAAGCCGCTCGGCATCATCGCACCATTCTGCGCGGCTGCGGCCCTTGGCGCTGATCGCTACGGTGGAAACCCCCATATCTCGATAAATGCACACGCGGTCTAAAATCTGTTGAGTGGACAGCACTTCGCCGGGCGCATTTAACCCGCCCAACACCACTTCGGGCATTTGCTTGCGCCCCACTTGATCGGCATATTCGCGCATATAATTGATCGCCGCTTGCAAATCATCGGGTGAATTCATCGCAATGGTGCGGGTGGTATTGATGTCCAAGGTGCCAGTAAAAAACGGATTCCAGCCATCGCACAAATCCACCACCCGCCGAATGGCACGTTTGGCATTGCCGCCGCAATAAATCGGCAGCTGCGTTTGGGCCGGCCCCGGCTGAATCCGATTGCCAAATGCGGTGTAACCCGTGCCCTCAAAAGCAAATTCCTCGCCAGTCAAGCTGACGCGCAAAGCCCGCACATATTCATCCATCAACTCATTGCGCTGGTCAAAATCCACCCCCACAGCGCGATATTCGCCTTTCAGATAACCCGCGCCCACGCTCAGCGTCACCCGGCCACCAGAAAAGCAATCTAACGTCGCCACATCACGCGCCACGATAAAAGGATTGCGATAGGGCAGCACCAAAATCCCCGTTTGCAGCCGCAATTCTGTGGTCACCGCCGCCAACATCGCCAGCATCACGAACGGCCCCTGCGCATAATGCCCACCGCTGTCCAGCCAACGGCCCGTCGGCGCGGGATGGTCGGTTACCAGACCGGCGTTAAACCCCGCCCGTTCCAACGCCGCACCAATATCGCGCACCGCATCCATCGTGGTAAATTCGCCCGGTGGGTCCAGATGATCGAAGGGCAGGGGAATATTGATTTTCATGGGGACGCTCCTGAATTTACGTCCTTGCATTGGGCCTCAAGCGCAGGCCTCGGTCAATGGCCGAACTGTGCTTATCGTCCCCCCGATACAGACATCACCCGTCGGTATTGGCAATGGCCGTCACAAACAAACTGTCCGGCGCAGCCCAATCCCGCCGCACCCGCCGCCGTGCAATCAGCCAATCATCGCCTGTTTTGCGAAAGTGATCCAGATAATAACCGGAATGATCCGGCCCAATATCGGTCCAAGCCACCCAATAGGTGCGCGCCGTGGCCGTATCCGAGCTGGTCATATCAATTTTACAGGTCGCCAAATGATGCCGGACAAATGTCGCTCCATGCACCACATCCGCGCCCGCCTCACGATTTAGCCACCGCCCCTGCCACGCTCGGATCGCCTCGCGCCCCTCATAGCGAAAGATATACACCCCCGGCGCACTCTCGCTTTCAATCACCCCATCTTCGGTAAAACAGGCGGCATAATCATCAACCTTCAACCGATCACCACTGGTGTTATATTTGGCCATCGTGTCACGAATAGCCTCGCGGGCGAGCAGTTCCTCCAGCGTCATTTACTCTTCAACTGCAAATTGGATTTGAGCATGTTGCGCCAGCCGCGCCGCCAAATCTGCCCCCAAAATCGCCCCGGGTGTAGCAATCCCGCCCGCCGCCTTGCTGGCCAACAGCGCCATGCCGGTCTCGGTAATCATCCGGCAGGTCGAACCATAACCCGGATCATAGCGCCCCTTGACCGCATAATGCAAAACCCGCCCATCAGACATCTCGCCAATCAGCAACAGATCGTAAAAACCATTTTGCCGCTCTTCCAGCGATGGCCCCTCCCCGGGTTTGGGGTCATTGGCGCCGCCGATCATCTTGTTTGCCCCCATAAAACGCGCCGCAGCCTCGCCCTTTTCGCCATCGCCGGTCAGCACCATTTCATCATACCGAAAATCTTGGCCCCAAGCATGGCCCAGCAGAAAATTGCTGCGATGAACATTTTTGGTGTTGATTGCGGCCATAAAAAACGGCGCGGCCCAACTGTGCAAAGCCTCATCATAGGCTACTTTACTGCCATCGGGCTGCACCGGCCCAACAAAATCCTCGGTCAAAGCAAAAGGATCGCCCATCACCGCAAACAGGCTATTGTCCTTGGCAATTTCGCCCATTGTCGCCCGCAAACTGGCCGCAGTGCCGCCGGAAAACGTCCCCTTCATCCCCCGCATCCGTGCCTTCACACGCGTTGCTGGCCCGCCAAAACGCGCCGCACACTCACGCTGCAACATCACCACGCCCAGCTCAAATGGGATCGAATCAAACCCCGACGAAAAACTCACCCGCGACCCCGACACCTTGGCCGCTGCGCCATATTTGGCAATCATCGCCCGCATCCACAAAGGCTCACCGCATAAATCGGCATAATCCGTCCCCGCCGCAATACACGCCGCCAACACCGGCTCGCCATACAGCGTATATGGCCCCACCGTGGTCAAAACCACCCGCGC
>JBEAOQ010000317.1:0-3743 GCA_041164845.1 Pseudomonadota bacterium
CCCTCCCAATTGCGGATCACCCGCGAAGCTGGATCTTCGGCCAGCAAACAATGCAGCGCCGTAGATCCCGTGCGCGGTAGGCCAAGTATCAGTAAAGGTGCGGTTATTTCCTGCTCGTCAATTTCGGGATAACGGGAATACCAATCCTCAATCTCTAAACGCCGCGATAGCAACCCGACAATCTGCCTCTCTAACGATGCGCGCCCCAGATCATTCAGCTTTGCCTCGTCACGGGCGGAATTGACCAGCAATTCCAATCCTTCACGCCAATTATCCTCGCCAAAATGGTGCAGGCCGGTGTCCGCAATGGCGCGGTCGATCAATGTTCCGGCACTCTGCATCAGACTTACTCCGCTATTTTTCCGCAACATGGCGCGCCGCAACGCAAATGCCAATTGCTTCCTGCCCCGCACAGGCGATAGGATGTAGTGGATGAACGCCAGCACCCCCTATGACGCCCTATTTGACGATGACAGCGAAGCCCTGTTTGCCGTGGCCACCCACGGCGGCGCGCTGGCCACGGTCACCAAAATCGAGGGCAGCTGGTCACGGCGCTTGGGCGCGCAACTGGCGATTTTGCCCGATGGCACCACGCGGGGATCGCTGGCTGATGGCTGTTTGGAACGGGCATTGGCGGCGGAGGCAATGGGTGCAACCGCGCCAAAAATGCTGCGTTATGGCGCGGGATCGCCCTTTGTTGACATTCGCCTGCCCTGCGGTAGCGGGATAGAGGTGTGGCTGGACCCCGCGCCAGATAAGGTCAAAATCGCCCAAGCGGTGACAGAATTATCCGCCCGCCGACCCGCCACCCTCACCCTTGTTAATGGCTTTATCCGCAACTATCACCCCAAATTGCGGCTGGTTATTTTGGGCAGCGGGCCGGAAGTAAGGGCGCTGGCCGAGCTGGCCGATGCGCAAGCTATAACCGTGATCCGCGCCGCGCCATCGGGGGAAATGGGCGGTATTGCGCTGGGTTTGGGGCAAATACCGGACATTACTATCGACCCCTGGACGGCAATCGCCGTGTTGTTCCATGACCATGAATGGGAACGGGCCATCCTGCCGTGGGCGCTCGGCAGCGGTGCGTTTTATGTTGGCGCGCAAGGCGGGGCGGGTGCGCGGGAGAACCGCCAGACTGCTTTGCGTGAAGCTGGACTGTCCGCTGGACAATTACATCGTTTGAAAAGCCCGATCGGCCTGTTCACCAGCGCCAGATCGCCGCGTGTGCTGGCATTGTCGGTGCTGGCCGAAATTGTCGCTGGATATGAGGGGATTGTGGGCTAAATCCGATCCGCCTGCGCCACTGCCTCGCTCGCCCGCAGCGAACTGACAATCCGCGTCAAATGCGCCAGATCGCTGACCTCTAAATCGACATCATAGCTGCCGAACAGATTGTCCCGCTGCAACATCTCCAGATGCACGATATTGGCGTGGTTTTTGGCAAAAATCCCCGTCACCTCGGCCAATGTCCCGGGCCGATTATACAACACGCAATGCACCCGCCCGACCGCACCCGTCGTCCGTTCACCCCATGACAGATCCAGCCAATCGACATCGACCCCGCTGGCCAGCGTTCTGCAATCAATTGCGTGAACTTCCACACCAATTCCGGGCAATTTCAACCCGACAATCCGATCACCCGGCACCGGATGACAGCAATCGGCCAAATGAAATGCCATGCCCGCTGTCAGCCCGCGAATCGAAATAGCGCGTTCTTGTTGCGGCCAATTTTCCGGCTCATCCATCCCCTTGGCGCTGCCGGGAACCAGCGCCTCCATCACCTCGCGGTCTTTTAACCTTGCGCTGCCAATCGCCTCCATCAGCTCATCCTCGCGGGTAAAGCCCAAGCGTTTCACCGCCGCAGTGATCGCTTTTTTGCCAATTTTCGCAGGGAGTCGGCTGGCGATTTCGTCGAATAATTTCCGGCCAATCGCCGCCACTTCGGCGCGTTCTTTGGCCCGCACCGCCCTGCGGATCGCCGACCGCGCCTTGCCGGTCACGACAAAACCCAGCCACGACAATTGCGGTTCAGATTTGCGGCTTTTGATAATTTCCACGACATCGCCATTGTTCAGCGGGGTGCGCAACGGCATATGCCGCCCGTTAATTTTCGCCCCCACCGCCATGCTGCCCAAATCTGAGTGGACGCTGTAGGCAAAATCAATCGAGGTTGACCCTTTCGGCAATTGAAACAATGCGCCTTTGGGGGTGAAGGCAAAAATGCGGTCTTGGTAAATCGCCAGCTTGGTATGTTCCAGCAATTCATCGGCATCATGGCTGGCATCGACAATTTCGATCAAATCGCGCAGCCAGCCGACCTGGCCATCGGGCCGCGTGCCCCCCTGTTTATAGGCCCAATGCGCCGCCAGTCCGAATTCATTGGTGCGGTGCATGTCGCGGGTGCGAATCTGCACCTCCATCCGCATCGAATTTTCAAACACCAGCGTGGTGTGGAGCGATTTATAGCCGTTGTTTTTGGGGGTCGAAATAAAATCCTTAAACCGCCCGGGAATCACATGCCATGTGGTGTGCAACACCCCCAACGCCCGATAACAATCGGCATCGCTGTCGGTCAGCACCCGAAAGGCGATAATATCGGTGATCTGTTCAAAACTGACATGGCGTTCGGCCATTTTTTTCCAGATCGAATAGGGGTGTTTTTCGCGGCCCCAAACTTCAACATTCAACCCCGCCTCGGCCAGCGCCTGTTTTATCGCCAAGGCCAGTGCATCAACCTGCCCGCCGGCCGTGCTGCGGATTTGCGCCAGCCGCCCGGTGATCGTGGCATAGGCTTCGGGTTCCAACTGCTCAAACGCCAGCAATTGCATCTCGCGCATATATTCATACATGCCCACCCGTTCGGCCAGCGGGGCATAAATATCCATAGTTTCGCGGGCAATGCGGCGGCGTTTATCCTCGCTGCGGATATAATGCAGCGTGCGCATATTGTGCAAACGGTCGGCCAATTTGACCAATAGCACCCGCAAATCCTCGCTCATAGCCAGCAGGAATTTGCGCAAATTTTCGGCGGCACGTTCGTTTTCGGTCAGGGTTTCGATCTTGGACAGCTTGGTAACACCATCGACCAAGCGCGCAATTTCGGGGCCAAACAGCCGCTCCACCTCTTCAATGGTGGCCAGCGTGTCCTCAATCGTATCATGCAACAGCGCGGTGATAATCGTTTCGACATCCAGCTTCAGCTCGGTCATCAACCCCGCCACCTCGACCGGATGGCTGAAATAGGGGTCACCGCTGGCGCGTTTCTGGCTGCCATGTTTTTGCACGGTGAACACATAGGCACGGTTCAACAAAGCCTCATCCGCCGATGGATGATAGGCCTTTACCCGTTCGACAAGTTCATATTGGCGCAGCATAGGCCGCTATGATGGGGGGAAATGGGGGGGAAGAGCAAGGGGGAACCTGTTTTAGGCTGGAATTTTGTGAATGTTTGGCTTTTGGGCGTTGAAAAACCCAACCGAATGGGTTATTGACGCCCATGGTTACGGTGCACCGCGAAGCAGGTATGCGATTTGTCATCTTCAGCGATGACCACGAGCCGGCGCATGTCCATGTTTCTGCGGATGGAACGGCCAAAATAAATCTGCGCGGACGCGGGGGTGAGCCGGAACTGGTGCGAAGTCATGGCATGAGCGCGGGCGATTTGCGCAAGGCCATGCGGATTGTCGCAGAACAACAGAATAATCTGATAAAGCGATGGAGCGAATTACATGGCTGAATTGACC
>JBEAOQ010000318.1:0-5064 GCA_041164845.1 Pseudomonadota bacterium
CTTGTGCTTTGGCTTTCGGAACCCGTATTTCTCGAGGAACTTACCCTGGTCACCCAAAGTATCGAATTCCTTGATTACACGTAGAACATCAGCCAACTTAATACTCATCCCGCCATCTCCAATTCACTACCCAATGGCGGCATATTATGCCCCAGCAGCCGCAGCATATCGGCGGCACATTCCACCACATTGCTGCCCGGGCCATAAATGCCCTGCACCCCCGCCTCGCGCAAGAAATCATAATCTTGCGGCGGAATAACCCCACCGGCAATCACCTTAACATCACCGCGCCCAGCCTCACGCACCAGCTGAATCAAGGCGGGGATCAACGTCTTATGCCCTGCCGCCAATGACGACGCGCCAATTGCATCCACCCCATTTTCCAACGCCAACACCAAAGTTTCTTCTGGCGTTTGGAACAAAGGCCCGCTGGTCACATCAAAACCCATATCGCCAAATGCCGATGCAATGACATTGGCCCCGCGATCATGGCCATCTTGCCCCATTTTCGCCACCAACAAACGCGGCGCACGGCCCAATCGGCGGCCAACGGCCTGAACCCCATCCAACACCTGTTGATAGCGGGCATCCCCCGCATAAGCCCCGCCATAAATGCCCTTCACCGGCACCGGCTGGGTGCCATAACGGCCAAAAACCGCCTCCATTGCATCGGAAATTTCGCCCAAAGTCGCCCGTTCCCGCGCCGCATCCACCGCCAAAGCCAGCAGATTCTCATTGCCCTTTGCCCCCGCCGTCAAAGCCGCCAAAGCCGCCCGGCATTTCGCCTCATCGCGATTGGCTCGGGTGGTTTTCAGCCGTGCAATCTGCCCCTCACGCACCGCCACATTGTCAATATCCAGCGTTTCAATCCGATCCTCGGTGGCCAGACGGTATTTGTTGACCCCAACGATGACATCCTCGCCCTTGTCCACCCGCGCTTGTCGGCCAGCCGCCGCTTCTTCGATCATCGCCTTGGGCCAACCCGCCGCCACCGCCTTGGCCATGCCGCCCTCGGCCTCGACCCGCTCGATAATTTCCCAAGCCTTATCGACCAATTCAGCGGTCAGCGATTCAATATAATAAGACCCACCCAAAGGATCGACGACATTGCACATGCCGGTCTCTTCTTGGATAACAATCTGGGTATTGCGGGCAATCCGCGCCGAAAAATCGGTGGGCAAAGCAATCGCCTCATCCAAAGCATTGGTGTGCAAGCTCTGCGTCCCGCCCAGCATCGCCGCCATCGCTTCAATCGTCGTGCGGATGACGTTGTTATAGGGATCTTGCTCTTGCAACGACACGCCGCTGGTCTGGCAATGGGTGCGCAACATCTTGCTGCGCTCATCAGCTGCGCCCAATTGGGTCATCACCCGATGCCACAACACCCGCGCCGCGCGCAATTTGGCCACTTCCATAAAGAAATTCATGCCAATCGCGAAAAAGAAGCTCAAACGTCCGGCAAATTTATCAATGTCCAGCCCGCTGGCCACGCCATATTTCACATATTCCATGCCATCGGCAATGGTAAAGGCCAGCTCCTGCACCTGTGTCGCGCCAGCCTCCTGCATATGATAGCCAGAGATCGAAATGGAGTTGAATTTGGGCATTTTGGTCGAGGTAAAACCGAAAATATCCGAAATAATCCGCATAGATGGTTCGGGCGGATAGATATAGGTGTTGCGCACCATAAACTCTTTCAGAATGTCATTCTGAATGGTGCCATCCAGCTTTTCCACTGGCACGCCCTGTTCTTCGCCCGCGACAATAAAGAACGCCAAAATCGGAATTACCGCGCCGTTCATCGTCATCGACACCGACATTTGATCCAGCGGAATCCCGTCAAACAGGATCTTCATATCCTCAACCGAGTCAATCGCCACACCGGCCTTGCCAACATCGCCGACCACCCGTGGATGATCGCTGTCATAACCGCGATGGGTGGCCAGATCGAAAGCCACCGACAGGCCCTTTTGCCCCGCCGCCAGATTGCGCCGATAAAAAGCATTGCTCGCTTCGGCGGTGGAAAAACCGGCATATTGGCGAATGGTCCAAGGCCGCCCAGCATACATGCTGGCCCGCACCCCACGGGTAAACGGGGCCACGCCCGGCATTCCCGGATCAACCGTCACATCTTCGGCGGTATACAGCGGCTTAACCGCAATCCCTTCGGGCGTCTGCCACGTCAGGTCACGCCCCCTGACTTCCTTCGCCGCTGCCGCTTGCCATTGATCCACAGTTGGTTTGTCGTTCATCACACTTCTCTCATATACGTCATGCTGAACTTGTTTCAGCATCCATCGCGCCGCATAAAACCAAGTCACCTAAGTGAAATAGCCCATGAAACGCAGTGACGGCTTGGCCGTCAAATACATTCAGGGTGACAGGGATAAAACCCTATTTCCCCGCAAACACCGGCTTGCGCTTTTCCCGAAAAGCCAAAGCCCCCTCGGCAAAATCCGCTGTTCTACTGGCAATCCCCTGATTGACCGCTTCGGTTTCCAAAGTCTGCGCCATTGTGCCATCCAGCCCGTCAATCACCGCGCTGCGCATCATGCGATAGCTCGTGGTTGGTCCCGAAGCCAGCTTTTGGGCGATAGCACCCGCCTGTGCCATCAGCGCCTCATCATCGACCAAAAAGCTAACCAGCCCCCAGCTTTCGGCCAATTCTGCGGGAATGCGTTCGGCTAACATCATCATCCGCATCGCACGCGGGCGGCCAATCAAACGCGGCAGTAACCAGCTAGACCCGCCGTCGGGGATCAGCCCAACATTGGCAAAGGCCTGCAAGAAAAAAGCCGAACGCCCCGCGATTACAATATCACCCGCCAAAGCCAGCGAACACCCCGCTCCCGCCGCCGCGCCATTCACCGCTGTAATGATCGGAATTTCCAAAGCATACATGGCGGCAATCATCGGATTTAACCCGCTGCGCACACTGGCTTCGACATCGACCAAACCGCCACCGCCGCTTAACGATGCCCCGCTGCAAAATCCGCGCCCCGCACCGGTCAACACCAACACCCGCGCATCGCTTTTCGCCACAGCGTCCAAGGCGGCAATCATATCCTGAAACATGCCATCGGTCATGGCATTCATCTCATCAGGCCGGTTCAGCGTGATAGTGGCAATGCCGCCGGTTAGATCATAGATCAAAGATTCATAGCTGCTCAATGTCCGCGCCCCTTTGGTGTTTCCATAATTTCGGTCAATTGCCCGCCCATATCCTTGGGGTGAACAAAGAAAATCAAGGTGGCATGCGCGCCAATCCGTGGCTCGCCCAACACCCGCTTGCCCAAACCCTCAAACCACGCCTTTGCCGCGTGAATATCGGGCACTTCATAGCAAATATGATGCTGCCCGCCCATCGGGTTTTTCTCCAGCCATTTGCCGACGGCGGAATCCGCAACGGTCGGCTGCAACAGCTCAATCTGCGTGCCAGCGGTTCCATCCTGGCCAGGGGTATTTACAAAACACACCCGCACTTGCTGGCTGTCCAACACGAATGGCGCGGTGATGTCGGTCGCGCCCATCACGTCGCGATAGTGGGCAATCGCCACATCCAGATCGGGCACCGCCACACCAATGTGGTTCAATCGTCCCAGTTTCATCCTAAAATCCTCCCCCTTGGGGGAGGGGAACCATCCACAGGATGGTGGAGGGGCAGCGCCACAGCGACCAATTCCGCCTCATCACGCCACCCTCTCAATCACCAAAGCAATCCCCTGCCCACCGCCAATACACATGGTAATCAGGGCATATTTGCCGCCAATTCGCTGCAATTCATACATCGCTTTGACCGTCAGAATACAGCCTGTTGCCCCCACCGGATGGCCCAATGCCACCCCGCTGCCATTGGGGTTCAGCTTGGCGCGGTCAAAACCCAGCACCTTGGCCACCGCCAAAGCCTGTGCGGCAAAAGCCTCATTGGCCTCGATCACATCCATCTGATCCAGCGTCAGCCCCGCCCGCGCCAACGCAATCGGCACCGCCGCTATCGGCCCCTCGCCCATATATTCCGGTTCGACCCCCGCATGGCCCCACGCGATGATTTTAGCCAAAGGTTTTAGCCCGCGTTTTTCCACTTCATCGCCCGTGGCCAATACCACCGCCGCCGCGCCATCGTTAATCCCTGATGCATTGGCCGCCGTCACCGTGCCGTCTTTGACAAATGCCGTGCGCATCGCCGCCAGCGTTGCCATGCTGGTATCGGCGCGGGGATGTTCATCACTGTCAAACACAGTAACCCCCTTGCGGGTCTTGATCTCAATCGGCAGAATTTGCTCTTTGAACCTACCTTGCGCAATCGCCGCACAGGCCCGCTGATGCCCCTCCAGCGCCAATTCATCCTGCATCTCGCGGGTAATGCCATGCCGCGCCGCGCAATTTTCAGCGGTAATCCCCATGTGATAGCCGCCAATCGCATCCTGCAACCCATGGGTCAGCGCATCTTCCAATGTGTTATCGCCCATCTTCTTGCCCCAGCGCACCCCATGATCGTGATAGGGAACATTGGACATCGACTCCGCCCCGCCCGCAACGGTAATGCTGGCCTCGCCCAATTGCATCATCTGCGCGGCGGAGACGATAGCTTGCACCCCAGACCCGCACAGCCGGTTCAGGGTCAAAGCGGGCGTGCCATAGGGAATCCCCGCATTCAACGCGATCACCCGCGACAACATCGAATCCTTGGCGGATGTCGGCATGACTTGGCCGATAACGACATGTTCGACATCCGCAGGGGCGATAGTGGCGCGGGTCAAGGCCTCCGCCACCACTTTGCTGCCGAGGTCAGAGGGCATAAATGATTTTAACGCCCCGCCAAAATCGCCGATTGCGGTGCGCACGCCGCTGATAATGTAGATGTCTTGCATTTTAGTCATTCCTCAAAAATCCATACATACTCTCGCCAATCCCTCCCCCTTGGGGGAGGTGGCAGTCCGCAGGGCTGACGGAGGGGCAGTCCCACACACCCAAGTTCGCGCTACTCCGCTACCCCTCCACCACCCTTCGGGCGGTCCCCCTCCCCGTTCCGTGGAGGGATTAAATTATGCGGGCCTCAAATTT
>JBEAOQ010000319.1:0-3842 GCA_041164845.1 Pseudomonadota bacterium
TCGGCGGTGAAACAGCCTGCGGTGTTGGGCAAATAGGTATATTTTTTGGGGTCGATAAAGTCGGTCAGCATCGGTGCATTGGGGTCGGCGATATTGACGCGGCGCACCGCAACTGTAATAATTTCAGCACCCGATGCTTCAAGGGCGGCAGCATTCTGGGCGAAATCCTTATACTTGCCAGTACCGACGATCAGCCGGGATGAAAAGGTCCGTCCTGCCACGCTCCACGTATCGGTTGCCTGGCCACCGCCGACAAAATGGACAATCTCAATTTCGTCGCCATCGGCGATCAACACCGCGGCCAGCGTCGAGCGCGCGACGATGGTACGGTTACGCTCGACCGCGACTTTGGCTGGATCGAGGCCGATTTCGGCGGCAAGATCAGAAAGGCTGATACCGGCGCGAACCTGTCTGGGTTCGCCGTTGACAATGATGGTCAGCATAAGGTTGGTCACTCACGGCTTTGCGTTTTGGCTATGGGTGCCATATAGGGCCGCGAACAGGCGTCGCAACCGGAAGAAGCTGAATTGGCTCAAACACCGATCATCTATGTCCTTAATGGACCCAATCTCAATATGCTGGGAACCCGCGAGCCCGAGATTTATGGCAGCGATACACTGGATGATATCGCCAGTCGGCTCGAGGATCAGGCGCAGGCGCTGGGGGTGAGCGTTGACCTGCGCCAATCCAATCATGAAGGCCATTTGATCGACTGGCTGCAAGAGGCCGAATCGCGTGCGATAAAAGCCGTGATCCTCAATGCTGGTGCGCTGACCCATACGTCGATCGCCCTGTTTGACGCGATCAAGGCGATCCATGTGCCGGTGATAGAGGTTCATATCTCTAACCCGCATGCCCGCGAACGATTCCGGCGGCGCAGCTATGTTTCACCAGTGGCCATGGGCGTGATCGCCGGCTTTGGGGTAGCAGGCTATACCATGGCGCTGGACGCAGCGGCCCGGCTCTGACACAAGTGTTTTATTGATGATTTTGGGGGTTTTATGGCGGAAAAGGCGCAGCCAATGCAGATAGATATCAAGCTCGTGCGGCAATTGGCCGACTTGTTGAACGAAACCGGGCTGACCGAGATCGAGGTTGAGGATAGCGACCGCAAGATCAAGGTGGCGCGCAATGTGAGTGTTGCGGCACCTGCGGTTCAGGTCACAGCAGCACCTGTTCCGGTTGCCACCCTGGCTGCCCCGGTATTGGTGGCGGCTCCCGCTGATCATCCCGGCACGGTCAAATCACCGATGGTCGGCACAGTCTATCTCGCGTCATCACCCGAAACGCCAAACTTTGTTGGCGTTGGTGATTCGGTGAAGGAAGGCGATACGCTGGTGATTATCGAAGCGATGAAAGTGATGAACCCGATCATCGCCCCGCGCGGTGGCAAGGTGACGGCGATTCTGGTCGCCAATGCCCAGCCCGTGGAATATGATCAGCCGCTCGTTATCGTCGAATGAGTATCGAAAAGCTGCTGATCGCCAACCGGGGCGAAATTGCGCTGCGCATTCACCGGGCAGCCCATGAAATGGGGATCAGGACGGTTGCGGTCCATTCGACCGCCGACAGTGATGCCATGCATGTCCGACTGGCCGACGAAGCCATTTGTATCGGGCCGCCAGCCGCCAAGGATAGCTATTTGAATGTCGCAGCGATCATTTCGGCGGCAGAGATTTCGGGCGCTGACGCGATCCATCCTGGCTATGGCTTTCTGTCGGAAAATGCGCGCTTTGCCGAGATTATCGAAGAGCATAAGCTGATCTTTGTCGGGCCAAAGCCCGAACATATTCGTACGATGGGCGACAAGGTTGAGGCCAAGCGGACGGCGGGCAAACTCGGGCTACCGCTGGTGCCGGGCTCTGAAGGCGCTATCGAGGATGTTGGTGAGGCCAAAAAGATCGCGACCGATATTGGCTATCCAGTGATCATCAAGGCCGCGTCGGGTGGTGGCGGACGGGGGATGAAGGTCGTCAATTGCGAAGCTGAGCTTGAAACCCAGATGCACCAGGCGATGACCGAGGCCAAGGCGGCGTTTGGCGATGGCACAGTCTATCTTGAAAAATATCTCGGTAACCCGCGCCATATTGAATTCCAGGTTTTTGGCGATGGCAACGGCAATGCTATCCATCTGGGGGAACGGGATTGTTCGCTGCAACGCCGCCATCAAAAGGTGCTCGAAGAAGCCCCGTCGCCAGTCATTTCGCACGATGAACGGATGCGGATGGGTCAGGTTGTGTCTGACGCGATGGCGGGCATGGGCTATCGCGGGGCGGGGACGATCGAGTTCCTGTGGGAAGAGGGCAAATTCTATTTCATCGAAATGAACACCCGCATCCAGGTTGAGCATCCGGTGACTGAAATGATCACCGGTTTTGATCTGGTCCGTGAACAGATCCGCATCGCCGAAGGGCGCCCGTTGTCAGTAACCCAGGATATGCTCGAATTTCGCGGCCATGCCATCGAATGCCGGATCAATGCCGAAGACCCGCGCACTTTTGCGCCGTCGCCGGGTTTGGTCACTTATTACCACCCGCCTGGCGGGATGCATGTGCGGGCTGATAGCGGGCTTTACGCCGGATACCGGGTGCCACCCTATTATGACAGCATGATAGCCAAGCTGATCGTCTATGGCCGGACCCGCGAAAGCTGCATGATGCGGATGCGCCGGGCACTGGAAGAAATGGTGATTCAGGGGATAAAGACCAATATCCCGCTGCACCAGGACTTGTTGCGCGACCCCGATGTCATCAACGGCGATTATTCGATCAAATGGCTTGAAGACTGGCTCGCCCGGCAATTGGTATAGGGCATGGGCACGCTGATTGCCGCAATTGGGTTATTCGCCCTGTTGGCGGGGCTCGAAACGGTGATGCCGGATCGCCGGGCCCGCTATGACCGCTGGATGGTCAATCTGGGCTGGGGTGCTGTCACGATGGTGGCAACGCGCCTGGCCAGTTTCATGGCACCATTGACGGCATCGGTTTGGGCAGAGCGGCATGGATTTGGCGTTTTGAATATAGTGTTGCTGCCCGGTTGGGCGGCGGCGCTGGTGGCCGTCATCGCCATGGACTGTGCCGTCTATTGGCAACACCGGGTCTTTCACCGGATCGGATGGCTGTGGCGCTGGCACCGGCTGCACCACCGTGACGAAGCGCTTGATCTGTCGACGGCGGTTCGTTTTCACCCCGTAGAGGGGCTGATTTCGCTGGTCTGGAAGGCAGCCTGTGCGGCCATGCTGGGCGCGCCAGCCTGGGCGGTCCCTTTGTTTGAGCTCTGGTTGATGGCCGGCAGCCAGATTGAACATAGCAATGTGAAACTGCCCTTTGACCTGGTATTGCGGCGGGTGATCGTTACCCCTGCCATGCACCGGGTCCATCATTCGGCCCACGGCGATGATGCGGGCCATAATTTCGGCTTTGCCATTGCCGTATGGGACCGGCTCTTTGGCAGCTATCGCGCCTCGCCACTGGGCGACACGATTGGACCTCCACCTCAATATCCGGCAAGAAAGGCGAACTCATGAAAGCAACCATCTGGCACAATCCAGCCTGCGGCACGTCGCGCAAGACGATGGCGATCCTTCAGGAAACGCCAGGGGTTGAACTGACTGTGGTCGAGTATCTCAAAACCCCGCCGACCCAGGCGAAACTGGCGGCGCTCTATCAGGCGGCGGGGCTGACCCCGCGCCAGGGATTGCGGACGCGCGGTTCCCCTGCCGAAGAGCTTGGGCTGCTTGATGCCGGTGGGGATGCCATCTTGAAGGCGATGGTAAGTCAGCCCATTTTGATTGAGCGGCCGTTGGTCGAAACCGAAAAAGGGGTCCGCCTGTGCCGCCCCCA
>JBEAOQ010000320.1:0-3672 GCA_041164845.1 Pseudomonadota bacterium
TAACCCCACCCAAATTCAGCTTTATCCATATGTCATCCGCCGAATTTGCCGCTGCCGATATTGGTAAAATTACCAAGCCCAGCAATAGTATCAGCGACAGCGATAGCGGCAACGCCGCCCCCTATGGCCCCGGAGCTGGGCCAGGCGGGGCACGTTTGTTCAAAGCCGAATGGTATCGCGAGCCGGGCAGATCGGTGCTGGCCAATTACCTGAACCGCGACGTGCCGCTGGGCAGCTGGGCGACCATCGCCTGTCGCACCGTCGAACGCTATCACGTCGAGGACTGTCAGGAATTGGACGAATCCCCACGCGGTTCCGGCCTATCGCGTGCGCTGCGCCAAGCGGCATGGCAGTTTCTGGTGCGCCCACCCCGCCTGAATGGCAAGCCGATGATCGGCGAATGGGTCAGCATCAGATTTGATTTCAAAAATGCGCCCAAGGATGACATTCCCCCCGACAACGCTGACCCTTGATCTCGTCGCGTATCGCGGGCAAGGCACAGGGGTAAATATCTTGCAGAAAGCAGCCTGAATATGACCGCGCAACCCGTCACCGAACCCACCGTCACCGAACTCGCGGCTAAAATCGAAGCCTTTGTCCGCAATGTCGTCGCTCCGTATGAAAAAGACCCACGCCGCGATCACCACGGCGCGCCCACCGATGAAGTTGTTACCGAACTGAAAGAATTGGCCCGCGCCGCTGGCTTGCTCACCCCGCATATTCTGCCCGATGGCAGCCACCGCAGCCAGCGCGACACCGCGCTGTTACTGATCGCCTCCGGCCTGTCGCCACTGGGGCCGCTGGCGCTCAACACCAATGCCCCTGATGAGGGCAATATGTATCTGCTGGGCCATGTCGGCAGCGATTATATCAAAGAGCGTTTCCTCAAAACATTGGTCGATGGCCACGGCCGCTCGGCATTTTTGATGACCGAACCTGCCGAATGGGGTGGTGCCGGGTCTGATCCCTCGATGATGAAATCCACAGCGGTGCGCGACGGCAATCATTGGGTGGTCAATGGCCGCAAACGCTTTATCACCGGATACGAAGGGGCAAAAGTCGGCATTGTCATGGCCAAAGCCGAAGAAGGCGCTTGCATGTTCCTGATCGACTTACCCGATCCCGCCATCCACATTGACCATATCCCCAATACTATCGACAGCTCGATGCCCGGTGGCCATTCCGAACTGACGCTGACCAATCTGCGCATCCCCTCCGATCAAATGCTTGGCCATGCGGGTGAAGGGTTTAAGTATGCGCAAATTCGCCTGTCACCGGCGCGATTGTCACATTGTATGCGTTGGCTAGGCGCTTGTCTGCGCGCCCATGAAATTGCCAGCGATTACGCCAACCGCCGCGAGGCTTTTGGCAAGGCGCTGATCGACCATGAAGGCGTCGGTTTCATGCTGGCCGAAAACCTGATCGACCTCAAACAATGCGAACTGATGATTAACTGGTGCGCCGATGTGCTCGATAGTGGTTCGCTGGGCACCGTCGAAAGCTCGATGGCCAAAGTCGCGGTATCCGAAGCCCTGATGCGGGTGGCCGATCGCTGTGTGCAAGTGATGGGCGGCAGCGGGGTCACCGATGCCACTATTGTCGAACTGGTATTCCGCGAAATCCGCGCTTTCCGGATCTATGATGGCCCGACCGAGGTGCATAAATGGAGCCTTGCCAAAAAAATCAAACGCGATTGGAAGGCGGCGCAGGTATAATATGACCCAAAACCTTAGCGAAAGTAACAGCGGCACCACGGCGGTGCGCGATGGTTATCAGTTTGACCAAGATGCGCTGGCCCACTGGATGCAAGCGCATATCGCCGATTATTCTGGCCCGTTGCGGGTGGAGCAATTTCGCGGTGGCCAGTCAAACCCGACCTACAAGCTCATCACCCCGGCCCGCAATTATGTGTTGCGGCGCAAACCCCCGGGCCAATTATTGGCCGGCGCCCATGCGGTGGAGCGCGAGGCCAAGGTGCTGGACAAATTGGGTGCAGCGGGCTTTCCGCTGGCGCATCTCTATGGGCTGTGCACCGATGACAGCGTGATCGGCACATGGTTTTACGTTATGGCGATGGTCGAGGGCCGGATATTCTGGGATGCCACCCTGCCCGAAGTGCCGCGTGACGAACGTCCCGCCTATTTCGATGCGATGAATGCGGCGATGGCCCAGCTGCACAGTTTTGATCCCGAAGCCATAGGTATGGGCGATTATGGCAAGCCGGGCAATTATTTTGCGCGGCAAATTGCCCGCTGGTCGCGGCAATATTTGGAAGACGAACTGGCGGGCCGCAATGAGGATATGGATGCGCTGATCGCGTGGCTGCCGCAAAATATCCCAGATGGCGATGAGACCCGCGTCATCCATGGCGATTTCCGCTGCGATAATATGGTGTTTCACCCGACCGAACCGCGCATTTTGGCGGTGCTTGATTGGGAATTATCGACATTGGGTCATCCGTTGGCCGATTTCGCCTATCACGCGATGATGTATCGGATGCCGCCCAACATTGTTCCCGGGCTGGGCGATGCGGATATTGCCGCGCTCAATATCCCCAGCGAGGCGGACTATGTTGCCGCCTATTGCCGCCGCGTCGGGCGCGAAAATATGCCCGATTATGAATATTATATCATTTTCAACCTGTTCCGGCTGGCGGCTATTTTCCATGGTATCAAGGGCCGCGTGCTGCGCGGCACCGCCGCCAATGCCGAAGCTGAAAGCCGCGCCAAGAGTTTCCCCATATTGGCCCGTATGGCGCGGCAAACGATGGACGCCTGTATGGCAAAACCAAAATAATTTCGAATCATCCCCATTTCGCACGAAAATATCAAAAAATTTGGCAAATTATGGGATTTTGCATAGAATCCGTTGACATTACGGCCTGTTAAGCGTTGTTTGCGCGCGGGTTGCACAGATCATAATATCAACGAAATTGGGAATCGCATGGGCGCTGATGAAGACATGCCAGAGCTGACGCTTGACACGGCCGGTGGCCAGCTGGAACGTGCGCGTGAAACACAGGGGCAAAGCCGTAGCGATGTTGCGCGACTGACCCGTATCCCCGAACGTCACCTGCTGGCATTGGAACAGGGCAATTATGCGGTTTTTCCAGCGCGCACCTATGCAATCGGTTTCGCTAAGACCTATGCAAGGGCGGTGGGGCTGAATGAAATTGACATTGCCAAGACCGTGCGGTCGGAAATTGATGGCAGCTCTGTGCATGATTCAGGCGGTCAATCGGATAATTTCGAACCCGGCGATCCGGCGCGGGTGCCCAGCAAGCGACTGGCGTGGATTGCGGCGGCGGTGGCTGGGTTGGTGGTGATTGCCGGACTGGTGTTTTGGAACGGTGCCTATAATGCGGGCGGCACTCTGCCATCGACATTACCGCCGGAACCCAAACCGCAAATCCAGCCTATTGCTGCACCGGTGCTGGTTGCGGTTCCTGCGGCACTTCCGACCAATGGCCCCGTCATTTTTACCGCTTTGGCCAGCGGTATTTGGGTCAAATTTTATGACGCCAGCGGCACCCAGCTGATGCAAAAGCAGATGGCCCAAGGCGAAAGCTATACCATCCCCGACGGTGCCAATGGCCCCAAAATTTGGACCGGCAGACCCGAAGCCTTGGCGATTACCATCGGCGGGCATGAGGTGCCCAAGCTGGCAGAGGTG
>JBEAOQ010000321.1:0-3259 GCA_041164845.1 Pseudomonadota bacterium
CCTGCGATCTGATTGTCGCCAGCGAAGGGGCAAAATTTGGCATTTCCGAGGTCAAACGCGGGCTGGTCGCAGGCGGCGGAGGCTTGGTGCAATTGCCCCGCCTCATCCCCCGCGCCTTGGCGATGGAATTGGCCCTGACCGGCAATCCGATCACCGCCAGCCGCGCCGCCGAACTGGGGCTTATCAACAGCGTAACCCAAGGCCCGGCATTGGATGCCGCCCTGACCTTGGCCGCGCTGATCGCCGAAAACGCGCCTCTGGCCTTGGCCGCATCAAAAGCGGTGATTCGCGAATCCTGGCTGTGGCCCCAAGATGAGATCAACCAACTTCAAAATCCTTATATCGCCGGTGTTTTCGATTCAGACGACGCCCGAGAAGGTGCCACAGCCTTCAGCGAAAAACGCCAACCTATCTGGCGTGGGTGTTAATCAAGCCAGCATCAACGCCATACCCAACCGCCCGGCATGTAACGGCATCCCCGATTTCAACATCCGCATCGCCAGCCGCCACAATTCGCCATTCGCACCCTGATCGTGGACATGATCCAGCAGCATCTGCCAGCCATCCGAAAACAGCGCCACCGGCGCATATAGCGCGCGTTCAACCACCCGCCGCCGCACATAGGCCGCCGATCCCGCGCCAAATAACGCATCCAATTCGCCATCCTGCGGCAATTTTCTTGCCGCATCGGTGGGATCAGCCTGCCCCCGCGTCCGCAGCTTGTGGGCCAACCAAGCTATCGCCGCATTGCGCGCCTGTTCCACCAAATGGCGATTGCTGACTTGGTCAGGATAAATCCGATAGGCCACCAAATTATCCGGCAAATTGGCCAATTTCGTTACTTGGCTTAGCCGCAACCACAAATCATAATCCTCGGCATGGGCATAAGCGGCGCGGTATCCACCCACCTGCCGCACCAAATCGCGCCGATAAATCACCCCATTGTGCAAAATCAGCGGCCCGGTTTCAAAATTGGCCTGTAAATCGGCAAAATGCTCGGGACGCCTCAGCTCTGGCCGCTCTAATGATGCCCCATCCGGCCCGATATTGGTGCAATCACAACCGATCAGCCCATGATCGGGATTCGACGCCAGAAAAGCCATTTGCCGTGAAAATCGCTCAGGGTGACAGGTATCATCGGCATCCATCCGGGCAATCAAGGGCGCCCGTGCTTCATCCAACAGCTGATTCAAACTAAACACCAGCCCCCGATTTTCGCGCGAAATCACCCTGATTCGCGCATCCATCGCGGCATAGGATTCGGCGACCGACAGCGTATTATCTGTTGACCCATCATCCAGAATCAAAAATTCAAAATCCGACACGCTCTGCCGCAAGATCGAGCGAATCGCCTCGCCCAAATAGGGGCCAGCATTATAGGCGCTCATCGCCACGCTAATCGCCGGAACCTCGCCTCCGACCATCGCCGCACCCGCTTTGCGCACGCGCATCGGGCTGTGGGGCATATCGGGGGTGCGGGGCGTGTCAGCCATGACATAGCCGATCTGCACGAATGGTGGGCGTAGGAAGGATTGAACTTCCGACCCCTGCGATGTCAACACAGTGCTCTACCACTGAGCTATACGCCCATATTGCCCCAAATTGGACAATTTCCATTCGGCTAAGCCCGTGTGACAATCGCTTATCACACAAAGCAGACGCGGCCCTTAGCGGCGCGTTATTCAGGATGCAAGCCCTATACGAGCTTTGCGAAAATTCAGCGCGACCTGACATTATTCAAATACTAAGCGAGGTCGGCTGATCGAAAATGCGTTGCACTTCCAAAACCAGATCGCGCAAATGAAATGGCTTGGACAAGACCTTGGCTTGCGGCGTTTCCCGATTCGCTTTCAAGGTGACAGCGGCAAATCCGGTAATAAACATCACCTTTGTGCTGGGGGAAACCTCGCTGCACCGCTGGGCCAGCTCAATTCCATCCATTTCCGGCATGACAATATCCGACAGCAACAGGTCAAAATGTTGCGTCTCTAACAGGGGCAAAGCCTCGGTTCCGCGATCGACCGCAACCACCTCATAACCGGCGTTTTCCAACGCTCTAGCAAGATAGGCGCGCATAGCTTCTTCGTCTTCGGCAAGCAATATTCGGATCATAGAAAGCATCCACCTTTGTTTTGGAACCAACCATATACCCGCCAATCGGTTAAAATTCTTGCCCATAAATAGCTAAGCACCACTTTGACACAGGCGGATTTAACCGCCAGCCTGTTCATTATGCAGCAAGGATGTGGCCCCATCAGCGATTCGCAGCCGGAATTCCTCGGGGAAATCCCCGGCACAAGCGGCAATAACGCCTTTTATCGCCTCATTCCCCAGCCATCACCGATCCCTATCCTCATAGCGGTTCCCCATGCCGGACGCGCCTATCCCACCTCATTGCTTGAAAGAATGCGCCATCCGGGTTTCGTCGCCCAGCGTCTTGAGGATCGCTACGTCGATCTCTTGGCCGAAGAAGTCGCTCGCGAAACTGGCGCCAGCCTGCTGGTCGCCCAAGCCCCCCGGGCAATGATTGATCTCAACCGCGCCAGTGATGATGTCGATTGGGACATGATCGGCGATAGGTTTGAAAATCCATCAACCAGTCCCTTTTCCCAAGATGTCGGCTGTTACACACCCCATAAACTCCTGTCAGGCCGCCGCGCCAAAAGCGGGCTGGGCCTGATTCCCCGTCGTCTGCCGGGGCTTGGCGAATTGTGGAAACGCCGCCACAACAGCGCCGAACTCACCGCCAGAATTTCCGGCATCCACGCCCCCTATCACGATTGTCTGGCCGCATCTTTGCGCGAACTGCGCCGCCGCTGGGGCGCGGTTTTGCTGATTGATCTGCATTCGATGCCCTCGCTGACCCTGCATGGCGGTCATCCAGCGCCGGAATTTGTCGTCGGCGACCGATTCGGCTCCAGCTGCCATGGCACATTGATCGCCCATGCCTTCAGCTATTTCGCCGAGATGCGGCGCGGCACTGCGCATAATCGTCCCTATGCCGGCGGCTATGTTCTCGAACGCCACGCCGATGCCAAGCATGGCTTTCACGCCTTCCAACTGGAAATCGACCGCGCCAGCTATCTCGATTCGCGCCTGCTCGAATGCGGCGATGGGTTTGCTGATATGGCCAATCTGCTAATCGGTCTGGTGCGCCGCTTGGCTGGGGAAGTCGCCAATTTGGGCCAAAACCAACCGTATACAGGCTGGCAGGAAGCCGCTGAATAAAAAAACCACCTCGCGCAATACGCACGAGGTG
>JBEAOQ010000322.1:0-3238 GCA_041164845.1 Pseudomonadota bacterium
TCATAATAATGTCGCAAATCAGCTATAAAATACCATCAATGCGGTCCCGTCCCCGGCACCATTTTTCGCGTTAAGAAATCACGCGGGGCGTGATTTTAGCGAAAAATCCCGTAGCGATAGCGAAGGGCAAGCCGATAAAGAAAACGTCCGGGGGACGGTCATCCGAAAAAATCCCAATCCTTCGACAAGCTAAGGATGATCGGGCGCGGCAGGCGGAACAGCGACAACCCGTCCGGGGGGATTTTTTTCGGCAAAAATGCCAATCCCCCTCCTGTCCTCACGCCACCACCCGCAAATTCGTCCGCTTGGCGCTTAAGGCCACATGCGCCACCCCATCCATCTGGGCAATCGCCTCGGCCAAATCGCCATCCAGCGCAAAATCGCGGCCAAGACGCAGATGGGCGTCCATCCCGTCTGCCCCGCGCAAATGCACCAATACCTCGCCGCGCCCCGCTGCGCCTGGCCGCAACAAAGTCACCAATTGGGGAAAAACCTCGGCGCGGCGCACTTCCAAATTCAGCACCATCCGCGCCGTATTTTTCACCTCGGATAAGGGCTGCGCGCCGCGCACGGTGATGCGCGGTGGCTCCTCGGGGCTGGGGCTGTCAAGTTCCACCTGCAACAGCAAACAGGTGCCATCCTTGGCCCATTGCTGCATCGGCTCGACCATTGCTTCCTCAAAACATGATGCGGAAAACTGCCCCGATGAATCGGAAAAATCGGCCATGACAAAATCTTTGCCGCGCTTGGTTTTGCGCCGCTGAACCCCTTCGACCATTGCCGCAATCACCGCCGATTCGCGCCCGCCATTCCCCCCGCCGCTCATCAAGCTGGCATAGCTGCGCGCGCCATTGCTGCTAGCCACGGCATGAAATTGCTGCACCGGATGTGCGGCAAAGTAGAACCCGAAATTCTCGCGCTCCTTGGCCATTTGATCGGCTCGGCTCCACGGCTCTACGGCCAGCAAACGCATGGCTGGCTCATGGCTATCCTCGCCGCCAAACAGCCCATGCTGGCCGCTGCTTCGGCTACGCGCTGCCTCATCGGCCACCGCAATCAGCATATCGGCATTGGCCATCACAGCAGCGCGGTTTGGCTCCATCGCATCAAAAGCCCCCGCCGCCGCCAGCCCTTCTAATGCTCGCCGGTTGATCGCCCCGGGCGGCACCCGGCTGAACACATCCTCCAGCGAGACAAATGCGCCATGGGCCTCGCGCTCGGCGACCACCGCCTCCATCGCTTTTTCCCCGACATTGCGGATCCCGGCCAAAGCATAACGCACCGCATAGCCCTCTTCGGTCTGCTCGACGGTATATTCGGCCTCGGATGCGTTGATGTCCGGCCCCGCCAGCGTCACGCCAGCTCGCCGCATATCATCAACAAAAATCGCCAGTTTTTCGGACTGGTGCATGTCATAACACATCGACGCGGCGTAAAATTCATGTGGATAATGCGCCTTCAGCCACGCCGTCTGATAGGCCAGCAAAGCATAGGCGGCGGCATGGCTTTTGTTAAACCCATATCCGGCAAATTTATCTATCAAATCAAACAAATCATTGGCGGCTTTGGGGGCGATATCCGAATTGACACCGCAACCTTCGACAAAGCGTTGCCGCTGGGCATCCATTTCCGCCTGCTCTTTTTTACCCATTGCGCGGCGCAGCAAATCGGCATCGCCCAGCGAATAGCCCGCCAAAATCTGCGCGGCCTGCATCACCTGTTCTTGATAGACGAAAATGCCATATGTCTCGCCCAAGATCCCCGCCAATTTCGGATGCGGATATTCAATCGCTTCTGCGCCATTTTTGCGCCGCCCAAACAGCGGAATATTGTCCATTGGGCCGGGCCGATAGAGCGACACCAGCGCAATAATATCACCAAAAGCCGTCGGTTTAACCGCCGCCAGCGTCCGCCGCATCCCTTCGGATTCCAGCTGGAACACCCCCACCGTATCGCCCGATTGCAGCAATTTATATACCGCTTCATCATCCCAAGCGAGTGTATCGAGATCAATTATCACCCCACGCCGCGCCAATAATTGCACCGCCCGTTTCAGCACTGATAAGGTTTTCAAACCCAAAAAATCGAATTTAATCAGCCCCGTATCTTCGACATATTTCATATCGAATTGGGTAACTGGCATATCCGAACGCGGATCGCGATACAGCGGCACCAGCTGTGCCAGCGGCCTATCGCCAATCACCACCCCCGCCGCATGGGTCGATGAATTGCGCGGCAGCCCTTCCATCTGCATCGCCAAATCAACCAGCCGCTTGACGTCAGCCTCGTTTTCATAGGCGCGGCGAAATTCCGGCACCCCATTTAATGCACGCGGCAGAGTCCAAGGATCAGCCGGTAAATTGGGCACCATCTTGGTCAATCGGTCAACCTGACCATAGCTCATCTGCAAAATCCGTCCGGTATCACGCAACACCGCCCGCGCCTTCATCCGGCCAAAGGTGATAATTTGCGCGACATGATCGCTGCCATATTTTTCCTGAACATAGCGGATAACTTCGCCGCGCCGCGTTTCGCAAAAGTCGATGTCGAAATCCGGCATCGACACCCGTTCGGGGTTCAAAAACCGTTCAAACAACAGCCCCAAACGGATAGGATCGAGGCCAGTAATGGTCAAAGCCCAGGCCACAACACTGCCCGCACCCGATCCGCGTCCCGGCCCCACCGGAATATCCTGTGATCCAGCCCATTGGATAAAATCCGCCACAATCAAAAAGTAACCAGCAAATCCCATATTGCAGATAATGCCGACTTCGAAATCCAAACGCTTGCGATATTCCCAAACCTCACCCCACACCCCGCTCGTCCTGAGCTTGTCGAAGGACCGTTCTTCGGCTTGCGTTGATGGACAGGCCAAGGCCTCAGCCAATTCTTCCCATAGATCCTCCGGATAATACCGCTTTAAGCGCGCCTCCAACCCATCGCGGGCATGGTCGGCCAACATTTGGGCCTCGCCCGCCTTATCCCCCGCCAAACTGGGCAACAGCGCCTTGCGCTTGGGCGGAATAAACGCACATCGTTGGGCCACCACCAAAGTATTGGCCAAAGCCTCGGGCAAATCGGCAAACAGCTCCTTCATCATTGGCGCGGATTTAACAAAGGCATCGCGGGTGCTGCGCGGACGATCGACGGTTTCAATATGGGTGGAATTGGCAATGCACAGCATAGCATCATGCGCGGCATGGAAATGCGGGTCGCCATAATGCGCGGGGTTGGTGGC
>JBEAOQ010000323.1:0-5518 GCA_041164845.1 Pseudomonadota bacterium
TCGCCAATCCGGGTTAGCGCCAAGAGCGCGGTGACGCCGTTGATACCCAGAACACCCAGCGACAGCGATGGCGACAGATCATCTTCGGTAATCCGGCGCAATATGGCATCGGGCGAGACAACCGCTTGTTCTTGCCAACCAAACCAGCCGAACACCTTGTCGCCCGCTTGCCATCCTTCGGCCCTGCTTTCGATCACTTCACCGACTGCCAATGACCGCATGACCGAGCCAATGGCAACTGGCGCGGAATAATTTCCGACATCGGCTATCCAACCGCGCATGGCCGGTTCCACCGAGAGGAATTGGTTGCGAATGCGCAGCTGACCAACCGCCAGCTGTTGGCTTTCCGTGCTAACCACGGCGAAGTTTTCCGCTTGCGCCACACCCGTGGGCCGCGATGTCAGGATAATTTGCCGGTTCAAGATGGTAGTCCGATGGCGATCCGCGCCCGCGCATAATCTTGGGCCAACCAATCAATATAGGCCCCTGCCGGTTCCGACCGTTTGACCGCGCCGATACCCTGCCCCGCGCTCCAAATTTCCTTCCATGCCTTGGCATTGGCGCCGCCGCCGTCGATGTTGATCTCGCCGCCTGCGGGCTTTTGCAACGCGTTTGGATCAAGGCCATTTTCAATAATTGAGGGCCGCAGAAAATTGGCATTCACCCCGGTGAAGCAGTTGGTCACCATAATATCCGCCGCACTGCCGCCAACAATCATATCTTTGAAACCGGCTTGGGTATTGGCTTCGGTCGAGGCGAGGAAGGGCGAGCCAATATAGGCCAAATCTGCTCCCAGCACCTCGGCCGCCAGCACCGCACGACCGGTGGCGATACAGCCGGAGAGGATCAACAGCCCATCCCACCACTCACGGATTTCCGCCATCAGGGCAAAGGGTGAAATATCGCCGGTATGGCCACCCGCACCTGCGCCCACCGCAATAATGCCATCAACCCCCATTTCGGCACATTTCTGGGCATGGCGGTTTTTGATGACATCTTGAAACACCAGACTGCCATTGGCCTGCAAAGTCTTTACCAGATCGGGATTGGCGGCCAGCGCCAGCACGACAATCGGCACCTTGTGACGCATTACCACATCCAGATCGGCATCCAGCCGCGAATTGGATTTATGCGCCACAAGGTTGATGCAATAGGGCGCATCGCCCACTGATTGCTTGATGCGTGCGACATCTTCGTCCAGTGCCGCTGTTGAGCGCGGATTAAGCGCAGGCATCGCGCCAATGATCCCCGCCCGGCATTGGGCGATCACCAGATCGGCGGTCGAAGCAATGAACATCGGCCCGGCCATTACCGGCAGACGCAAACGCGATTTGAGCATTGTTATTTTTTCTGAGCTAGTCATGCCAAGCTATTCCCCCAAGATCGAGCACTTTTCTGTCATCCACATAGGCCGCAAACTGCGCCGTATTGCGCCCTGAATCCCAGACCTGAAAATCAATCCTGTCGCCCGGCATGACGATACCAGAAAAACGACAGGCCAACCGAGAAACCTTAGCCGGATCGCGCTTCATCGCCTGCGAAACGGCAAAACCGGCAATGCCATAGCTGGCAAGACCATGCAGGATTGGCCGGGAAAACCCAGCTTGCGCGGCAACTGCGGGATCAAGATGCAACGGATTCCAATCGCCCGACAAACGATAGATCAGCGCGGCGCGGGGTGAGGTTGGATATCGCAACAGGGCATCGGCGGGCCGGCTGGGCACAGCGCCATCAATCCGGGGCGCAGCAGGGCCGCCAAACCCGCCATCCCCGCGCAGCAACAATGTTTGTTCAAGGCGGCAATAGAGCGTGCCATCTTGCGCATCGCTGATCCGGCGCTCCAACACCAGCACCGCCCCGCGCCCCTCACCGCGATCAGTCAGCGATGTGACCCGCGCCGTGCCGACAACATTGGCGGCAGCGGGCAAGGGGTTGGGAAATTCGGCCAGCTGGGCGGAATGCACCAGCTTGCCGAAATCCACGCCCAGCTCTGGCTGGCGAATCCACATGCCCGGACTGCACAAAGTCACCGTGTAACTGGGCAGAACACCCAGCTGACGTTCATCGAGAAAACACAGATCTTCCTGATCCATTGGATCACTACCAAGGCCAAGGCCCAAGGCATATAATATGGCATCGCGCGCGGTATAAGATTGGCTTGGCTGGCCAAAATCATGCGCGAAAATGGCCGTGGGATTTATCACACCGGATCCCAGGTAAAAACATCCGCCGAGCGATGCAGCGGGTAAAAATCATTGGCGAATTGATCGAACACCCGTTCGGCCACCATTTCCGGTGTCCAGCCGTCCGACGTATGCGCGGTGCGGATTGGGCGGGGCTGCGAGAACAGAAAAATCTCATTGTTGCGCACGCCGAAAATCTGACCTGACACCTGCGATCCTGCATCGCCGCACAGCGCCACGACAAAGGGCGCGATCTTATCCGCATCCAGTTTTTTTAAGCCCTCAACCCGCTTCTGTTGTTCGGGCGTCTCATTCGGAATCGAATCAATCATCCGCGTCCACGCAAAGGGGGCCACGGCATTGGAACGCACCTTGAAACGCTGCATATCCAGCGCGATGCTCTTTGACAGGCCGACAATCCCCAGCTTGGCTGCCGCATAATTCGCCTGACCAAAATTGCCGACCAATCCGCTGGTCGAGGTCATATGGACAAAGGCCCCGCTCTCCTGCTCTTTGAAGAACGGCGCGGCGGCGCGGCTGGTGTTGAAGCTGCCTTGCAGATGGACATCGACAACAGCGCGGAAGTCCTCCGGGCTCATCTTGTGGAAATAGACATCACGCAGATTTCCGGCATTGTTGACCACTGCGTCAATCCGCCCAAAGCTGTCAACCGAGGCCTTGACCATGGCACAAGCCCCTGCCCAATCGGCCACGCTGTCATGGTTGGCGACCGCTTTGCCGCCCATCGCGATGATTTCGGCAACCACCTGTTCGGCGGGCGATGCGCCACCTTGTCCGCCCGCGCTGTCATTGGCCCCGGTGATCGAAACCCCCAGATCATTGACCACCACTGCCGCGCCGGCCTTGGCCATAGCCAGTGCAATTCCGCGCCCCACTCCGCGCCCGGCACCCGTTACCAGCACGGCTTTTCCGTCCATCATTCCCATCAAATCAATCCCTCAATAGCTTTTTGGCAGGCCGAGAACCTTCTCGGCAATGAAGCACAGGATCAGCTGTTCGGTGATCGGTGCCAGACGGGTGAGCGCAGCTTCACGATAGAGCCGCTCCACATGATATTCCTTGGCATAGCCAAAACCGCCATGGGTGGCGACCGCCTGCCATGCCGCATCATGGCAGGCGCGGGCGGCAAGGAATTTGGCCGAATTGGCCTCTGCCCCACATTGTCCGCCGCTGTCATAGAGCCGCGCTGCTTTCTCGACCATCAACCACGCGCTTTCCAGATACATCCAGCGTTCGGCCAGCGGGTGCTGGATGCCTTGATTCATCCCGATCTGCCGGTCAAACACCACCCGCTCTCCGGCATATTTGACCGCACGGCGCAATGCATCACGGCCTATGCCAATGGCTTCTGCCCCGATCAAAATGCGTTCGGGGTTCAGGCTGTGGAGGATATAGCCGAAACCTTTGCCCTCTTCGCCGATGCGGTCTTCATCGGGTATGAACAGGCCGTCGATAAAAATGGCGTTCGAATCCACCGCTTTGCGCCCCATTTTGGGGATCAAATGAACGTCGATTTTGCTGCGATCAAGATCGGTGTAGAAGATGGTAATGCCGTCGGTTGGCTTGGCGCAATCCTCAAATTTGGTGGTGCGGGTCAGCAGCATGATCTTGTTCGCCACCTGCGCGGTCGAGGTCCAAACCTTTTGACCATGGACGATATACCCGCCGGGAACCTTTTGCGCGAAGGTTTTGATCCGGGTGGTGTTCAGCCCCGCGTCCGGCTCGGTAAAGCCAAAGCAAACCTGATCTTCGCCCGATACCAAACGCGGCACCCAGCGCGCCTTTTGTTCGGGCGTGCCTTTGACCACAATGGGGTGCGGGCCGAACAAATTGATGTGGATGGTTGATGCCGCCGCAAAGCCGCCGCCGTTGGATGCGACCTCGTTCATCATCGTCATCGCCTCGGTCACGCCAAGCCCAGAGCCGCCGTATTCCTCTGGCATGGTGATCCCCAACCAGCCGCCATCGGCCATCGCCCGGTGGAATTCACGCGGGAATTTGCCGTCATCATCGCGGGCCAGCCAATAGTCATCATCGAACTGCGAACAGACGGCGCGGACACCTTCGCGGATGGCGGCGAGATCGTCCTCGCTGGCGGGCGGGCGAGTCGCGGTCATAAGCTTTCTCCGGCTGCGGCCAGCACTTTATGCGCGGCCTTGAGGTGGGGAATGTCATACATTTTGCCGTCGATGCCGATGGTTCCGACATCGGGTTGCGCGGCGAATAATTCGACAATCCGGCGGGCGTGGGCAATGTCATCTTCAGACGGCGAGAAACAGCGGTTGATCGTCTCGACCTGATCGGGATGGATGGCGATCCGGCCCAGAAAACCATCGCGGCGGGCGCGTCGACAATCCACTTCCAATCCGGCGGTATCGCGGAAATCGGCATAGAGGGTATCAACCGGAAACACCCCCGCTGCTCCGGCGGCAAACAAGCAATGCGCCCGCGCCACCTGATAGGGGAAAGTCCAGTTGCCGTCGGCTTCTTTGTTGGCGGTTGCACCCAAGGCGGCCGATAAATCTTCCGCGCCCCAAGTCATGGCGATCAGCCGAGGATGCGGCGGGGTGTAGCTGCCCAGATAAAACATCGCCAGCGGGGTCTCGGTGGCCACCACCATGATTTTCACACTGCCCGCTACCATGCCCGCGTCAGCTTCCAGCCGGTCAAGCATCGCGGCAATCGTGGCGACATCCTGCGCACCATTGACCTTGGGCGCAAGAATACCAGCCAGACCCGGGCGCACCACCGAGGCCAAATCGCCCAAGGTCAGGCCGGTTTCCAGCGGATTGACCCGAACGAACAGCTTTGATGTCAGTCCATCCGCCGTATCGACCCATCCCGCCACTATGCGACGCGCCGCCTCCTTCATCGAAGGGGCAACCGCATCCTCCAGATCAAGGATCAGCACATCGGCGCCGCTGGTGCTGGCGCGGGCGAATTTCTTGGCGCTGTCCCCGGGGACAAACAACAGAGAACGCAATTTCATAAAGGGCGCTTCATCATCAAGGCATTGCGCACCGTGCGGCAGACCACCTCATCGCGCTGATTCAGCCCGGTGTGTTCCATCGTCAAAATACCCTGTTCGGGGCGCGATTTGCTCGTGCGAAGGGCGAGAATTTTGGTTTCAGAGCGGATGGTATCCCCTGCGAAAACAGGCTTTGGAAACACGGTATCGGTCATCCCCAGATTGGCCACCGTGGTGCCAAGCGTAGTATCTTGAATTGATAAACCAATCACCAAGCCCAGTGTGAAAATCGAATTCATTAACGGTTTGCCGAATTCGGTCTTGCTGGCATAATCATAATCAATAT
>JBEAOQ010000324.1:0-4803 GCA_041164845.1 Pseudomonadota bacterium
TGGGCGGCGAAGAAAAACAGCTGCAAACCCGATTCCGCATAAAGCCGCTCTTCGTAAAACACGAAAACATAAAGCAAAACCATCGCCATGCCGAAGGGATAATTCAGCACGCTGCGCCAGATCAGCAAGGCAATATTGATAATGCCCAATCCCGCCGCGACCCATTCCAGCAGGGTCATCCATTCCTGATGGGTCAGGCTTAAGGTAATCATTTCAAGACTAGCCCCCACTCATCCGGCTTAAACCCCACCAATATCCCGCCCGCATATTCAACCACGGGTCGTTTGATACAGCTGGGGTTGGCCACCATCAACACCATAGATTTTTCGGCATTCAAATCCATTTTATCCGCATCGGGCAATTTTTTGAACGTCGTCCCCGCCCGATTGAGCAGCTTGTCCCAACCAACCACCGCCGCCCATGCCCGCAGTTTGGCCGGATCGACACCCTGTTTTTTATAATCATGGAACACATAAGCAATCCCACGCGCCGTCAGCCAATCACGGGCTTTTTTCACGGTGTCACAGTTGGGAATGCCGTATAAATATATGCTCACGAATCATCTCGGTCAAAATGGTGGCTGCGCGGATTGTCGCAGGTGTAAAGCGTATAGTCCTGATAATACAAGTCCCTGCCGCGTTTTTGCGTGGCGGCATGTTCAGCCTGCGCCCCCCAAGCCCGCGCCGATGCCGCAGAGGCCCATTCGGAAATCGCCACCACCTCGCCATCATCGGCGGTGTAACTCTTAAACGCCAAAAACCCCGCCTGCTGCGCCGCCAATTGCTCCATCCGCGCCGCATCCGCCGTATAAGCAGCGGAGTCTATATCAGCGCGTTTGCGATTGCGGAAAACGACTAGGAACATACACTTCTCTATCCCCCCTGCCCTTGAGGGGAGCTATCGCATATGTCTTTTTGTGGCGTCAAAGGAATTTAATTCGCGCAGGGGCGCAGAGACACAGAGAGATTGCGCCAAGCCGCAGACTTATGTGATAAATACAATTACTCTCATTATCATAAAATTCTATTTTTCCGTAACATAACGATGTCTCTGCGTCTCCGCGCCTCTGCGCGAACCATTCTTTTCTCACTGCCGCTTACAATATACGATAGACCTGACTACAAAGGACAGGTTGTCAGAGGGGGGGGTCTGTCAAACATAAGCAAATTCAGAAAAAGCGCAAAGCCCCAATTCCATCAAATATAGACAAACCCACTATTTCTCGCCAAAGCGCAGTCACTATGTCCATCAACAGCTTCGGCCATCTTTTCCGCATCACCACTTGGGGCGAAAGCCACGGCCCCGCTTTGGGCGCGGTTGTCGATGGTTGCCCGCCTGGTTTGACGATTTCGGAAGGTGACCTTCAGCCCTTCCTCGACGCCCGCCGCCCGGGCCAATCAAAATTCACCACCCAACGCCAAGAACCCGACGCGGTGCGGATTTTGTCGGGGGTATTCGAAGGCAAAACCACCGGCACCCCGATTTCGCTTATGATCGAAAATGTCGATCAACGCAGCAAAGATTATTCCGAAGTCGCCGCCGCCTATCGCCCGGGCCATGCCGATTATGCCTATGATGCCAAATATGGCCTGCGTGATTATCGTGGCGGTGGACGCAGTTCCGCCCGCGAAACAGCGGCGCGGGTGGCAGCGGGCGGTGTGGCGCGGTTGGTGATTCCCAACGTAACCATCACCGCTTATGTCAGCGCGATTGGCGGCGATGCAATCAATATGGCGGCGTTCGATCCCGCCGAAATCGCCCGCAATCCGTTTTTCTGCCCCGATCCAGCGGCGGCGCTGCGCTGGGAAAAATTGGTCGATGATGCGCGGCTGGCTGGGTCATCGCTTGGCGCGGTGGTCGAATGTGTTGCCACAGGCGTGCCCGCTGGTTGGGGCGCACCGCTCTATGCCAAGTTGGACGCCGATCTGGCATCCGCGATGATGGGAATTAACGCGGTCAAGGGTGTGGAAATCGGCGATGGTTTCGCCGCTGCTGCGTTGACCGGCGAAGAAAATGCCGACCGGATGCGGCCATCCGCTGATGGCACAGGGCCGCAATTTCTCGCCAATCATGCGGGCGGCATTGCCGGTGGCATTTCCACTGGCCAGCCCATTGTCGTGCGCGTGGCCTTCAAACCGACCAGCTCCATCCTCACCCCCGTTGAAACCATCAACCGCGCCGGCCAAGCCACCGACATCCGCACCAAAGGCCGCCATGACCCCTGCGTTGGCATTCGCGGCGCACCGGTAGTCGCGGCAATGATGGCGCTGGTGCTGGCCGATCACAAATTATTGCATCGGGGGCAATGCGGGTAACAACAAACTCTCTCCCCTTCAGGGGAGAGATACGAAGGCTTAGCAGCTTGCTGCTTAGCCGAAGTTGAGAGGGGGCCACAGTTAAGAACAGGCCAAAGCTGGCACAAAACCCCCTACCGCCCCCGCCGCAACACCACATACACCGCCCCCGCCCCGCCATGCCTCGGATGCGCCCCGCGCACCGCCGCTATTCGCCCCGCGTGTGATCCCAGCGCCAGCCAGTCCAAAAACTTGGCCCTAATCGCCCCGCGCCGCGCCGCGCGATCCGCCGGATCAACCGGCCGCGCACGTCCGGTAATCACCAACACCACCCGCGCCCCCTGCGCCGCCGCCAAAGTCAGCCCATGTTCCAACCGCCCATGCGCCCCGTCCAAAGTGGTTTCATGCAGATCAATGGTGAAATCCACAGCCACCGCCCCCCGCGCCAAATTGCGGTCCCAATTGGCATCCAAAGTGCGCTTTTCGAGAGGGTTGTCGCGCTTAGGTATCTCCGCTGGAAGTCTCTTGCTTAAATCTACTACTGATTTTTTCACGTCATTCCCGCGCAGGCGGGAATCCATCTCCTGCTGCAAATTTTTACGCATCGTATCGGAGATAGATTCCCGCCTGCGCGGGAATGACGAAAATGGTTTTTCACCCGTTGAGTCTGATGCGATAATGCGCCCCGCCGTCGGCTTCACCGTCGCCGCCAACCGCGCCCACAACGCCGCCTCATCGGGCGATAATCCACGCGGCGCTTTACCCATCGCCTATTTCACGCCCAACCGCGCTAACGTCCCCTTGGGCAGAAAAATCACCGCTTGCCCACGGCTGGCCATACCGCCCGCCGTGGTCCGTGCATCATTGCCCGCACCCCAAAATGTGTCGAAACGGTTGGCCCCTTTGATCCCGCCGCCGGTATCTTGCACCACCCATAATCCATCGACAATCTGGCGGTCTCCGGTCAAAAACACCGGCGCGCCCAGCGGCACAAACAAGGGGTCCGCCGCCAGCGAGACATGCGCCCGCACCGGCACCCCCATCGCGCCTATTGGCCCTTCGCTGCTCATTTCCCGAAAAAATACCCAGCTTTTATTTTCCGCCAACAACGCCCGCCCCGCTTCGGGATTATCGCGGACATAGCGCATAATCCCCTGCATCGAGCCTGGATATTGCCCAGATTCCGTCCCGATCAGCCCTTTTTCGCGCATAATCCGGCCAATGCTGGTGTAATTCAACCCATTATCTGCCGCATAGCCAATCCGCATCACCGTGCCATCGGGCGCACGCAGCCGCCCCGACCCCTGAATTTGCAGAAAGAAAAACTCGACCGGATCCGCCGCCCAGCCCAGTTCCAATCCCTTACCCGCCAAAATCCCACCATCAATTTCGGCGCGGCTATAATAACCGACAAAGCGGCCATCAGCGTCATAACGGCCAAACGGGGTCTGGCCATTCGGCCTTACCGGCGCATCGCCAGCGCGGGCGTGAACCAGATCGGGCGGCATTTTATACACCGGCACATCAAATCCCGCCGCACGGTTGCGCACACCGGAAATTTCCGGCTCATAATATCCGGTAATATAGGTGGCCCCATCACCCACCACAGCCGTCTCAAAATAATCGGCAAAAAACTGGGCGGCGTCATTTTTGCTGGCCGAATTGGCCGCGTCACAGGCCCCCTGCCAATCGGCATTGCGGGTGACACCGCTGGGGTCATTGCGGGCCAGCAATTTGGGGCAAGATTCGCGAAACGACGCCAAAGCGGGCGCCGCAGTCGTATTGGTCAGGCCAAAGCTGGCCATATCCGGGCCGGATCGCAAACCCAATGCCAGCGCGCTGCCCCCTTTTTCGCGGTCATCGCTGGCGGCTGAGGATGGGGCGACGGATGGCTTGGTGCTTGGCTGATTGCTAAGCGGTTTTTTGGGATATTTGGGCGGCACCGGCTGGCGCGGCACCGGCTTCGATCCGGTCGATGGCGCAGGAATAAACCCGCCACATGCGGCCAGCGAACCACATAATGCCACCATCAAAATATGCCGAAAAACCAAGGGAGAAAAGCGCATAATTACTCCTGAATATAGCGCCTATCTCTCACCCTTCGTCGGTTTCATCAAGTTGCCAATCGGGATCGGGCGAGGTTATATCGCGGCGAAAGGTCCAGACATCGCGCACCTGCACGGCTTCATTCAACGATCCGGCAATCACCGTGCCAGCCGCATCGCGGGTAATCGCGGCAATATCCGCCGCCAAACACACCGAAATCCGCGCCACGGGGGCGCTATAGCTGGCAGCGGTGATGGTGGTTTCTTCGATCCGCACCAGCCGGTTTTCCAGCACATCACCGGCAACGGCGCGGGCAGCAATCGCCTCGGCAAAGGCATCGGCGACGTCTTTATCGCAAACCTTGGCCAATTCCTCATTATCGCCGCGCCAAAAAGCCTCCAAAATCATCCGATAGGCATTTTGCACACCTTCCAGAAATGCCTGCGAATCAAAACGGCGGTCG